>JBEBVY010000039.1:0-19925 GCA_040392505.1 Moheibacter lacus
CGATGTAGGCCGATTTCATTTCATCCTCGATGTTGATCGGGATTAATTTTTCTCCGTCATTATTCATTATATTCAATAATTTTAAGATTTAAAGTTCAAAGTTCATTTTTTATATTTACTTCCTTTGAACTCACTGTTTTTCAGATATTTTATAAAGTTGCTGATTTGTTTACTTAATTTTTCCGCTTCCGTTTTCAATTCTTCGAATTCATTCTGTCCAATGTAATTAGCGTCCAATAAACGATAGAATTGTGAACGTGTTTCACCGGCTGATCCTTTTGAATATCCAAGGAATTGGATAAATTCTGTATTACCACCTCGCTCAAATCCTTCCGCTATATTGTGCATTACCGATCCGGATGAATTTCGTATTTGATTTTTCAGTCCAAAGTCCTGTTTTAATTCCGTTTGTGTGCAGAGAATGAAAATTTTTTGACAAAGGATTCTTGCATCCTGCCATATTTGCAAATCTTCAAACTTTTCAACTTTTGCCATTCTATAAACGTTGAATTTTTGAACTTTGAACCTTGAATTAATCAAACGTGCTAAAGTACGAATTTTAAGCCGGATGAACCATGATACTTATGGGTAGTTTTCAACATTTTTCAGAGAAATGTTAATATTTTAAGCTTATTATTCTTCAAATTTTATTGAGATGGTTTAATCAGGTCGTTTGCAATAAATTTTTAAAATATAAGTTCAATTTAAATCAGTTTTTAAACTTCAAGATTTATGCATCGAAACAAACTTATTTATTTGCCGGTATTTCTTTCCGTTTTTGGATGGGGGCAAGAATCAAAAATTGTCAAAATTCTGAATGATCAATTTCAATCCGAGCAGAAAATGTATGACAAATCAGATCCGGAAAAACCGATACTGATACAGCCATTTCAAATCCAAAACGGGATATTGAGTTTTGAATTTTTCTATCTTGAGGAAGGCGTGGAAACTCACTTTAAAAGGGAGGTTTCATTGGATAAAGTGGTGCGGCTGGACAGGGATATAAATGTTATTTTAATTACAGAAAATAATGATGTGAACGAAGTCATCAAAGAATGGAATGAGAACAAAGAATTGGTTTCTGAAAACAGGAATGAATCCAATATGTTCTTTCTGGAAATCCGGAAAGAATTTGGAAACACCCAATTTCGGAATCGACTATTAAAAGCCTTTCATGCAGCAGGTTATGATGTTTCAAATGAATATTGGGCTGACTAAACCCATCCTTCTCTGATTGATTTCGTGATCAATTCTTGTAAACTATTGCATTCTGATTTCTTGAGGATATTTTTCCGATGGGTCTGAACCGTCAATAAGCTGATATGTAGTTTTTCAGAAATTTCTTTACTACTTACTCCCTTGATAACTTCGTTTAAAATTTGGGATTCACGTTTGGTGAATTTATTTTTTGACAACCTGAAATCATCCTGTAAATGCATATTATAATAGGAGGGTTCGCCTTCCATTCCTATAAAAGACAACTTCGGGACTCCCTGAGCATTCAGATGTGAAATGTCTGTAAAAATCCCGATGGTTCTGGCTCCGCCTTCCGGAAAATAATAAACCGGAACGACTTGTTGCAAAAATCGTTTGTATTCTCCATCCTTTGTTTTGATACGGTAATCATAAGAAAATTTGTATTTTAAAATGACGGATGGCTCCAAACTGGTAAAAAAGCGAATGGCACTTTTTTCATAATGAAAATAATAAGGAATATCCTCTTCATGGATGCTATCCATCACTAATTGTAAATTAAATTCATCCGGCTCATAGCCCAGAAGGGAAACAATTTTTGGATCAACATATTCCATTTCCGCTTTCTGTGTGTTAAAAATGATATAAAAACAATCTCCTACATGAAATATATCCAAGTACTTTTGAATAATTTCTTTTTGAGATAAATCAATTGGCTGGGATTCAACAGTAGGAATATTTTTCCAGATTTCAACTAATTTTTCTACTTTTCCATTCATGAAAAACTTAAATTTTAAATAGGGTAATTTTAAGCTAAGACGCAAATTAGCAAAAAATACCTATCGTTGGGTATTTTCTACATTTTTTTCGGCAAGTATTTTTGTTAAAATTGATAATGATGAAAAAAAAGATAGGATTGTCATTCATTTTTGTTTTCGGGTTTTTCTGTTTCTCAAATGCTCAAAATTTAGTAGAAGGATCTTACATCGAATTTGGAGGAGCTTTTCATTCGATCCAATATTTAGATGAAAACACCATAAAGATAGAGCCCTGCCAAAAATTTGAAAGTGAAATATCGACACAACGTCAAACCTTTGAGTTTAAAAAAATGGCCAATGGAGATTTCGGATGGAAAGCATCTGACGGAAGTGTCCCCGGAGATGTGATTTATAAATTTGAGAAGGAAATAAACCAAATCAATTTTCCTGATCCGATCAATATGAATAACCAAAAGTCGTTTTTTCTGATGCATAAAAATAATTCAACTCCTGCGCCGGGCGTCAAAACTTATGTGGATGAAACTTTTGGCGGATATTCAAGCGCAAGGGTTTTAGTTACAGATGCGGACAAAGCTAAAAATGGAGATTGTTTGATGCACAGCGCACCTATTTCAGAATTAAACTCCTATTTGACAGGTACTTATGAAGGTATCTTTGATAGCAGTTGGCAAAGCACCTTCAATGCAGATTTTACCGGAACTTTTCGGGGTTTGCCTATGACCTGGAGTTTGTTGAGTGATGATCAGGGAAAATTGATTAAATGGGGTGGAGACAATTTTTTTGTTGTCTTTCTGATGGTAGAATTCCAAGGGCAATTACCCCCGAATTTTGATCCGGCAGAACCCGGTCAAACAGTAGCAGGGATTTATGGAGCAGTTTATTATGGAGACCAAGGTTACATCGAAATCCATCAAATGCAGAAAAGATTATAAAGCCAAAAATACCTAGTAGTGGGTATTTTCTATCCGGATTTACACAGATACATTTGTATCACCTACTAAAACTTAAGTAACAAAGAAGTTGATTTAAAAATTACCTGAATTAACCTAAACTTTCCCCCTGACTAACTTAAATTTCTTTAGTAAATAAAACCAAAATGCATATTTTCTGAAAACAGAATGAAATTTTTTAAAAATGATTTTTGTATTAAAAAAATAGAAGTATATTTGCACTCCGTTTGAGAAAACGTATATAAAGATTACGAAGATGAAAAGAACATTTCAACCCAGCAACAGAAAAAAAAGAAATAAACACGGATTCCGTGAGAGAATGGCTACCAAAAATGGACGTAAAGTATTGGCAGCCCGTAGAAAAAGGGGCAGAAAGCAATTGACGATTAGCGAAGTAAGAGCTAAACGATAATCGCTAATATATATTAAAAAGACCAAGCCTGGAAGTTTCTTTCGGGCTTTTTTTTATATTTGTTTTTCAAAAAAAGAAATCATGTCAAATAATGTTATCCAGTTAGAAAGAGCATTTGTGTACCAAAGAAATTATTTGGTTTTGAGTAATGTTGATTTTGAGTTAAATGAAGGAGAATTTGCTTACCTGATTGGGAAAACCGGAAGTGGAAAATCCAGTTTATTGAAAGTTTTATATGGAGACTTACCTTTAACCGAAGGTTACGGAAAAGTAGTTGGAATTGAATTGAACGGAATGAGCACCGGAAAAATTCCCAATCTGCGCCGTCATCTGGGGATTGTATTTCAGGATTTTCAACTTTTATTGGACAGAAATGTAGAAAAAAATCTTTCATTTGTTTTAAAAGCAACAGGTTGGAAAGATAAAACCCTTATCAACGACCGAATCGACGAAGTGTTGGAAAGTGTGGGGATGATTTCAAAAAAGAAAATGATGCCGTTTCGACTCTCAGGCGGAGAACAACAGCGTATTTCCATCGCACGGGCTCTTTTGAACCATCCTGAATTGATTCTGGCAGACGAGCCGACGGGAAATCTTGACCCGGAAACTTCATCTGAAATCATGAACCTGATTTTGAATCTTTCCAAAGAAAAAAATGTAGCAGTTCTGATGGCAACCCACGACTACAACATCATTCAGAAATTTCCGGCTAAAACTTTCCGTTGTGAAGACGGAAAAGTGCATGTAGGAGAGTCTGAATCTTTATTTTTAGGCTAAATGTTATCCGTTTTAATTCCGGTTTATAATTGGCCGGTAGAGGATTTGGTAGATAAGCTTCATAAACAATGTGTGGCTGCCAAAATCGAATTTGAAATCATGGCGCTCGATGATTTTTCTACCGATTTGAATTCGAAAAATGCCAATTCAACAATACAACTCGATCATTTTCAATTGATTGAATTAAAAGAAAACGTTGGAAATGCCGAAGCTAGAAATATTTTGGCTCGAACGGCTCAATTCAACTGGTTGTTGTTTCTGGATGCGGATATGCTTCCGGCGCATGATGATTTCATACAACTGTATTTGGAACAAATCAAAGACAACGGTTTCGACATCATGAGCGGTGGAATTCTGTATGAAAATGAAGTCTCGATTGAATACCGCTTGAAATGGTTGCACGGAAAAAAAACCGAAGAACAGATCCCCGGAAAGGATCCTTATCTCGAAATCCGAGGCAATAATTTTTTGGTGCGGAAAGAAATTTTTCTTCAGAATCCTTTTGGTGGTTTGCCGGAAAATTACGGTTATGTCGATACCCATTTCGGATTGAAACTTAAAAAATCCCAAGCTCGTGTAAAAATAATTGACAATCCCTGTATTCATCTGGGATTGGAAACCAATGAACGTTTTGTGGAGAAACATAAAAAAGCTGTTCGAAATGCATTTTGGATGATGAATAATCAACCCGAAATGGCTGAAAATTTAAAAATCATCAGAACTTATAAAAAAATAAAGAGTCTCGGATTGAAAAAACCGGTTGGCTTTTTGTTTAAAAAACGGGAAAAAAGCTTACTTCGAAATTTATACTCGGAAAATCCGTCGTTATTCCGGTTTCAATTATACAAACTGGGTTACATCTGCACCTTGAAAACCGAATAAATTTTCTCCAATTTCTTTTCTTCGTTTTTCCAATTGAAAACTTCAGCTGCTTTTTTCAAGTTTTCGCTATATGGCGTTTTCCCTTCTTCCAACATTTGTTGAATCAATTCGGCAATGTGCTGAGGTTCATGTTTTTGAATGGTTTTACCGAGTCCGTAATTTTCAATTGTATGTTTGATTTCAGGCAAATTTGTTCCCAAAATCGGGATGCCGGCATGCGTATAATCAAAGATTTTGTTGGGCAAAGCATAGCGGTAACTGATGCCGTAATCTTCTTCCAAACTCAGTCCCAAATCGGCTTTGGGCGTGATGATTTTCAATTGCGAAGGAGTGACCTGACCGATGAATTTTACTTTATTATTCAAATTCAATTGAGAAGCCAAAGCTTCAAATTCCGCCTTTTTGGGTCCAAATCCAAGGATCCACAACTGCGCATTTTCCACAAACTGCATAGCTTCAATCATTTTGTCGATTCCACGACTGAAATTGATCACACCCTGATAGATCAATATTTTTTCATCTGGTTGAATTTCGGGCAAAGAAACATTTAATTCCTCCCCGGAAACAGATTGCACAACCGGAACATTTATGATGATTTCGGGCCGTATTTTATATTCTTTTTCAAACCAGTCCGCATAACCATTGCTGACGGTATAGAAATGTTTCATTTTCGGAACAATGGATCTTTCCATCCATTTCCAGATTTTTTTCCGAAACGGCCGATTGTACAAAGTCGGAGCTTCTGAAAAAATTTCATGGCTGTCAAAAACCAATTGACTTCCTTTGATTTTACTGACCAAATAATTGGGCAAAAGTGCATCCAGATCATTGGCCAATAAAACATCTTCTTTTTTAGTGATTTTCAATAATTTCCAAAATAACTTCCAGTTAAAATCCAAATACATTTTCATGCCGTTTTGTCGGGCAAGATGCAGAATGTGAACAGGATAAGAAAAATTCAATTCGGGTTTTCCGCGCAAATCCGTCGCCACAACTTCCACCTCAAAACCAAATTTCTGCAACGAGCAGCAGACTTTCTGTACGCGTTGATCGCCCTGATAATTATTGATAACGGAAGTAATGATTTTACGCGTTTTCATACTTGTTTTGCGTTTTGCGTTAAGCGTTAACTGTTAAAAAATTTACTCATAACTCCAAACCTTTAACTCTTTACTTTATTGTCCTTGAAAATTAAGAAATACAATTGGATAAAAACCAAAATGGCGTTGGGAATTACCACCGGCCAGAATTCGAAGTAAGTTCCATAAGCGACAAAACACAAACAACCGATCATATTGATGATCCGAATGGATTTCAGATTGTTGACCACGAATGATAAAACGATAAAAACAGAAGCAGCATAACCGATCCATTCAAATATATTTGGATTCATTTTCAAATTTTAAATGAGGGCAAAAGTAGGAAATTTTTGATCGTCTGGATTGAGGTTTGACGAAAGCTTTGTGAGACAATAAATCCAGTATGATTTTTTTTTATAATTTAGTCAGGATAATAAAATCCCGATTCTAAATTATTTATAATGAAAATAATATCTCTGATCTTAATTTTAATTTGTCAAGTGGCATTTTGTCAGGATTACCCATCTGAATTTCAAAAATATTTTAACGAAAATGATACCATAAATCAATTGAAGGTTTTAAAAGAATGGGAAAAAGCAAATCCTGAAGATTCTGAACTTTATACACAATATTTCAATTATTATTTTCAAAAAGCGGAGAATAGTTTTGTTTCTATAACTACAGAAAAGCCTGAAGGAGAGAGTTTTGTTTTGAAGGATAGCCTAAATATGAATGTTGGATATTTAGGGAGCCAGATTCAATATAATCTTGAAGAAATTAAAAAGGGCTTTAACAAAATAGACAAAGGAATAGGGCTTTACCCTAATCGTTTAGATATGAGGTTTGGGAAAATCTATGTTTTTGGGAAATTAAAGGATTGGGATAATTTCACACATGAAATTATAAAAACAGTTGAGCATTCATCAAAAAATAAAAATGAATGGACATGGACTAATAATGAAAAACTTACCGATGGAAAAGAATTTATGCTTGCTGCGATTCAGGACTATCAGGTTCAACTTTACAATACAGAAAAAGATGATTTGTTAGAGAACATGAGAAATATCGCAAATGAAATTTTAAAATACTACCCCAACCACATCGAAAGTTTATCCAATATTTCCATCACTTATTTGCTGACGGGAGAATACGACAAAGGTATTGAAGCATTGTTGAAAGCTGAAAAGCTTGATCCTCAGGATTTCATTGTATTGTCAAATATCGCACATGGGTATAAACTTAAAGGTGACAAGAAAAAAGCGATTGAATATTATGAGAAAACCATTCAATATGGTGATGAACTAGCGAAACAAAATGCAAGCCAGCAAATAAAAGAGTTGCAAGAATAAAACCTGAGTTCGGTTATTCAAACTTTGTCAAAACTTTTCTTTCACTTCAAGCCTCAGGATTTCTTTTGTATCCGGATGTGTGAATTCCAAATATACAGCATGGAGGAACAGTCTCTCAGCCGGTTTTCCATATAAATCATCACCCAAAATAGGTGCATTTAGTCCCAATTCATGCGCAGCATGCATCCTTAACTGATGCGTTCTTCCGGTCAACGGCCAGAAATGAACTTTGGTTTTTCCGTCTTTC
The DNA here is from genome assembly GCA_040392505.1 of Moheibacter lacus. Taxonomy (GTDB): domain Bacteria; phylum Bacteroidota; class Bacteroidia; order Flavobacteriales; family Weeksellaceae; genus Moheibacter; species Moheibacter lacus_A. The sequence goes on from JBEBVY010000039.1 coordinate 7,670, forward strand.
GTTTCTATTTTTTTCCATTTTGTAACCGCCTTTTTTCCGTTTTCAAAACAAACCATTTGTCGTGGGCGGTCGGTGATGTCTGCCCGCAACGGAAGATGGATTTCGCCTTCCTTTTCCATCAAAATTCCATCCAGCAAAGCGGTGTATCGTTTTTTGACGGTTCTTTTCAGAAATTGATTTTGAATGATTTTATGCGCTTTTTTGGTTTTGGCCACCACCAAAAGTCCGGAAGTGGACATATCGAGCCGATGAATGATCAATGGTTCTATCGGATGCAACATCTCCTGTAATCTCGTATAAACCGAGTCCTGAATTTCAATTCCGGGAACCGAAAGTAATTCTGCCGGCTTGTTGACGATGAGTAAAAATTCGTCTTCAAAGAGAATTTCGATTTGTTTTTCTGCGGCTAAGTTTTTCAAAAGCGGATTTTCGTCGATTTCCATTCCTTCGAGCATGTGTTTGAGGATGGGACGACATTTTCCGCTGCAAGCCGGATAAAATTGTTTGTGTTTACGGACTTCCGATTTGGGAGAAGCGCCCCACCAAAATTCGGCAAAAGCCAAGGGTTTCAAATCATGTAAAAAGGCGTATTGCAAAAGTTTGGGTGTGGAACATTCGCCTGCTCCGGCCGGTGGTTTTTCAAAAACCGTTTCGGCAAAAATGGCACCTAAACTTTTGGTATTTCCGGATTGATTCACAAAGACATATTGCTCAAATAATTGGTTTTGAAGCCTAGAAGATTTTTCTTTTCGTTTTCTTTTAAGGGATTCGATTTGGATTTCAAATGCATGGATTTTTTGTTGAAAATCATCCAAAACTTGTTTCCAGCTTTCTTTCAGCATCCGGAATTTGAACTGGTCGAGATTGCTTTCTTTGATTAATGCTGCTTCGGAAACGGAAGAATCCATTGCTTCGCGAATTTTTTTACGGTTGGCTTTGTTTTCTTTCATTCCATTTTTAAATGAGGAAATTTCTTCGGCAGATTCTTGAGCATATTTTTCAAAATCGGATTGAAGCCGAATGAATTCCGAATTGGATTCCAGCTCTTCAATTTTCCGGTTCATTTCGTTTAAAATTTCTTCTTGTTGCAAGAAAAAACTGTTTTCTTTGAGCATGTCAAAGACCGGCGGAACAAAATTTTTATGGTCATTGCTTCCGGCCAGTTTGCCTGAAAAAGCCGATAGATAGCCGAGTTTGCCTTCCTTGTCCTGAATCACCAAAACTCCAAACATTTTCCCGATGATCAGTCCATCTTGCGATTCAACCAAACCGAAATTATGGTTTTCCGAAAACTCATTTTCCAAATAATCTTGTAAATCTTTCGCAGCCAATTCCGTCAGCGGATGCGGTTCATAATAAAAAGGAAAGGTGAATTTTTCAGGTAAAGAAATGCCTTGGATTTGTTGTTTTTGAAAGTAGGTGATTTTTGCAGCCATATACGAACTGCGAAATTATTGTAATTTTGATAAAATCTTGAAATTATGAAACAAATTGTATTCTTAAGTTTCGTCTTTTTCTTTTCCTGTAATCAAGCTGACAATTCAACTCAAGAAGAAATTCGACAACTACAATTGGAAATAAGTGCAATAGAAAATACAAATAAAGAATTCCGTTATGATATTAATATTCTAAAATTAGAATTACCTAAAACATATGAATCAAATAAAGATATTTTAACGAAAATAAACAGATTCAAAACAAATTTACGTGATTCAAAGCAAATTGATGCAAATGAAATAGATAGGTTTCTTTTAATGTTTGAAAAATTTAAAAATTATGCGCATTTCCCTGGTGGCTACCTTCAACTTCTAAAAGATTCAAAAACACCTTTAAATCAATACAAATATGTGATGTTGATTGAAAATTATTTATATCAAACCATGTTTGATGAACATAGAGGTTCGTTTATACGATTTAGTTCAGTCCAGCCATTTGTTTTTACAAATAATGAAAAGTATAAATTAAATGATGAAGTAAAGGTTAGAGTCGGTTTTTTAGGATTTAATGAATTCAATCCTTATGAAGTAATTGTAAACAATCAAAAATATTCAATTACAAAAATTGAAGATGTAAGCAATGCTATAATTATTAAAGCTGAAAAACGAGGGGAAAATAAAATTGAAGGAATATTAAAATATAAATTGTCAAAAGAAATGGTAGAAACACCTATAATTATTCAATTTGATGTTGAATAAAGTTTGGATTATTTTTTTCTATTTTCTCATGATACATCATTCAAGACCCATCATCCAACATCCAACCCTTTTTCGTAATTTTACCAAATGATTCAAAACTTACCCAAAATCAAACATAAGGATTCGTCGAATTTCTTTTTAATCGCGGGCCCTTGTGCCATCGAAAACGAAGACACACCGCGCAGAATTGCAGAAAAAGTCATCAAAATTACCGATGAATTGAAGATACCCTACATTTTTAAAGGTTCGTTTAAAAAAGCCAATCGTTCACGCATCGATTCATTTACCGGAATTGGTGACGAAAAAGCCTTGAAAATCATCCAACAAATAGGGCAGGAGTTTGGTGTTCCGACTACAACGGACATCCACGAATCTTTCCATGCTGAAATGGCTGCCGAATATGTAGATGTGCTTCAGATTCCGGCTTTTTTGGTAAGACAAACGGATTTAGTCGTGGCAGCAGCAAAAACAGGAAAGCACGTTACACTGAAAAAAGGACAATTTCTTTCACCTGAAAGCATGAAATTTCCGGTGGAAAAAGTGACTGATTCAGGGAATCAAAATGTGGCAATCATCGAGCGTGGAACTATGTTGGGTTATGGTGATTTGGTGGTGGATTATAGAGGAATTCCGGTGATGCAGAACTATGCGCCGGTGATTTTGGATATTACCCATTCGCTCCAACAACCCAATCAGGCGAGTGGTGTGACGGGCGGAAAGCCGGAGTTGATTGAAACCATTGCCAAAGCCGGAATTGCAGTAGGAGTCGATGGGATTTTTATCGAAACACATCCTGATCCTAAAAATGCCAAAAGTGACGGAGCCAATATGCTTCAGTTGGATTTATTGGAAGATTTGTTAAAGAAATTGGTGAGAGTGAGAGAAGCGATTCTTTAAGTTTTAGGTTTCAAGTTTCAGGTTCAAAGTTTATAATAATGGAGAAATTTTTACTTAGAAAAAATCCTTTATTTGAAATAATCGTAAATGAAGATTCATTTGAAATCAACAATACTCATTATATTTTCAACAACGGAATTTATAAATTGGATGAAATCAAATCAGCAGAATTAATCGATAAAAAACTGGATTGGTTTTCTACTTTTTTTGGAAATATAATCGGATTTTTTCTGGGAGGTCAAATTGGATATGAGATTTCAGAAGCAAAATTTGAATTTCACTTCTATTCAGGAAAAGAAATGGAAGTAAAATTAATTGATTGTGATGTAGAAACGGTAGATGAATTGTTTCAACAACTTCAAAAAAGACTTCATTTTTGACTTAAAAATTTATGTCAATAAAACAAAAGAGTTTTGTTTCAGAAATTGTACTTTTGTGGACATTCAAAATAAATAATGGAATATAATACAGCAAGAAAACCTTTGATCATTCCGGAATATGGTCGTCATATTCAAGAGATGGTTGATTATTGTTTAACATTGGTGGATGATGAGGAGAGAAATGGATTTGCCCAGATCATCATTGAAGTGATGGGAGAGCTCAATCCACATTTGCGCGACATTCCTGACTTTCAACATAAACTTTGGGATCAACTTTTTATCATGTCCAAATTTCAGTTGGATGTAAAATCACCTTATCCGATTCCCACGGAAGAAGAGGTTTACAGCAAACCCAATAGAGTCCCTTATCCGGGAAGTGAATACAAATACAAATATTACGGAAACAACATCCGGAATATGATTACGGTTGCTAAACAATGGGAAGGGGACAAACAAGAAGGTTTAGTGATGGTGATAGCCAACCACATGAAAAAATGTTATTTGTTGTGGAACAAAGATACGGTGGATGATCAAACTATTTTTAATCATTTATTTGAATTGTCCGACGGTGAATTTGACCTGCGTAATTCGGGTGAAAATTTGTTATCCACTGAGCGTTTGCAGGTGAATTTCAGTGCAAATTCAAACAAACCCCGCAAAAACAAAAACAACCAAAACAACCAAAACAACCGTAATAAATCCAAACATAAATAAAATGTCTGTATTTCAAATCAGGGGAGGCAATCGTTTAAGCGGAGAAATAATTCCTCAAGGCGCAAAAAATGAAGTACTTCAGATCCTGTGTGCTGTCCTTCTCACAAACAAACCGGTTCGGATTAAAAACATTCCGGATATACGTGATGTGAATCGTTTGATTGAAATTTTGGAAGATTTGGGTGTAAAGATTCAGAAAAATGCCAAAGGCGATTATACTTTTCAGGCAGACAACATCCATATGGATTATCTCCAATCCAAAGAATTTAAAAAAGACGGTGCTTCACTTCGTGGGTCGATTATGTTGATGGGGCCGCTTTTGGCCAAATACGGAAAAGCTTATATGCCCAAACCCGGTGGAGATAAAATCGGTCGCAGAAGATTGGACACGCATTTCATCGGATTTATAAATTTGGGTGCCAAATATAGATTTGAAGAAGGAGAGGATTTTTACGGAGTAGAACTGGAAGACGGAAAACAATTGACCGGAACTTATATGTTGCTGGAAGAAGCTTCCGTAACCGGAACCGCCAATATCGTAATGGCGGCAGTTCTGGCAAAAGGAAAGACGACGATTTACAATGCTGCCTGCGAACCTTATCTGCAACAATTATGTAAAATGTTGGTAAGGATGGGAGCAAAAATAGAAGGAATCGGTTCCAATCTATTGACAATCGAAGGAGTAGAAGAGCTTTCGGGAACAGAACATACTGTTTTGCCGGATATGATTGAGATAGGATCTTGGATTGGATTGGCAGCAATGACCCAATCCGAACTGACCATTAAAGATGTTTCCTGGGAAAATTTGGGAATCATTCCGGACGTTTTCAGACGTTTGGGGATTCAGGTGGAAAAAAGCAATGACGATATTTATATTCCTTCACAGGAACATTATAAAATCCAAAAATTCATGGACGGTTCTATTTTAACCGTTTCAGATGCGCCTTGGCCTGGATTCACACCGGATTTGTTGAGCATCATTTTGGTTGTGGCGACACAAGCAAAAGGCAGTGTTCTGGTTCACCAGAAAATGTTTGAAAGCCGATTGTTTTTTGTGGACAAACTGATTGACATGGGTGCCCAAATCATTCTTTGTGATCCGCATCGTGCGACCGTCATTGGATTAAACCATGAAACGCCTTTACGTGGAACAACCATGAGTTCCCCGGATATTCGGGCAGGTATTTCGCTTTTGATTGCCGCTTTGTCAGCAAAAGGAAAAAGCATCATTCATAATATAGAACAAATTGACAGAGGTTACGAGCAAATTGACACGCGTTTGCGTGCCATCGGTGCCGATATCATTCGGGCTTAATTTTTGAGAGTTCGTAGCCGAAATAGTTTTCAATGCAAGAGATTTTAGATTTTATCGCCAATTTTGTGAGTCGCCCCGATCGGGTTTTGATGGATTTCATTAACCACTACGGATATTGGATTTACGTTTTTTTATTTTTCATCATTTTTGCCGAAACCGGATTAATCATCGCTTCTTTCATCATGCCTTTTTTACCGGGAGACGCTTTGATTTTTGCAGTCGGAATGATTGCGGCCAATGACCAACAAAATCATTTGCATATCGAATACATCATTCCGCTTTTGATGATGGCGGCTATTTTGGGAGATACGTTGAATTATTACGTCGGAAGCCGGTTTGGAAGATGGCTTTTGGCGCATCCCGGGAAATTTTACATTCAACCCAAACACATCGAGAAGGCCACTCAGTTTTTTGAGAAACATGGCCAAAAAGCCATTATCATTGCCCGTTTCATGCCGGTTGTCCGGACCATCATTCCTTTTATTTGCGGGACGACCAAATTGAATTATAGCACTTTTATTACCTATAGTTTCATCGGAGCGGTTTTATGGGTAGGAGTCATTTCTCTTTTAGGATATTTTTTAGGCGGATTTACATTTGTTCAGAATAATTTGGAATATTTCATATTCGGAATCATCATCGCTGCCAATTTGCCGTTAATTACACGTTTATTGAAATCCCGATTTTCCAAAAAAAATTAAATCATGGGTAATTTTGGATTAATCGGCAGAAATATATCCCATTCCTTTTCAGAAAAATATTTTGCGGAGAAATTTCAAGAAAAAAAAATCTCAGATGCAACCTATAAAAAATTTGATTTAGCTGAAATTTCAGAACTTCCTTCTTTACTTCAAATTGAAAAATTGGATGGTTTTAACGTAACCATTCCTTATAAAGAAAGCATCATTTCTTATTTGGACCAAATCGATACCGAAGCAGAAAAAATTGGAGCCGTCAATTGTGTGAAAATCCTAAACGGAAAAAAAATCGGATACAACACCGATGCATTTGGATTTGAAGCATCCTTAAAACCCCTGTTGGAAAATCATCATAAACAAGCATTGATTTTAGGAAACGGAGGTGCTGCAAAGGCGGTTAAATTTGTTTTGGAAAATGTAAGAATTCCCTTCCAAATAGTCAGTAGAATAGGAAGTTTCACCTATTTGGATTTGGATAAATCGCATATGGAAGATTATCAAATCATTATCAATACAACTCCTTTGGGTACATTTCCGGAACTGGATTCCTGTCCCGAAATCCCGTATGAATTTTTAACTTCCGGTCATTTGGTTTATGATTTGGTTTATAATCCGCCGAAAACCCAATTTTTAAAATTAGCCGAATCTCAATGCGCTAAAATAAAAAACGGATATGAAATGCTGGTTTTACAAGCAGAGAAATCTTGGGAAATTTGGAACCAATCTTTGTAAATAGCGGATGATTCATTAGATTTGTTATTCTAAAAGAAAAATCTGTTATGACAACTGAATTGGATAACCTGCACAACGAGGCAGATGGAGAAGTTAATCAAAATGTAAATCCTGAAGAAAATTCTGAAAATCAGACTGATAATGAGTCGGATAAGCAGGAGAATTCCTCAGAACTTATGGAGGAAGCACCGGTTGAACAACCGATGGCAGAACCCAATCCGGAAGAAAACGTAGAGCCGGAAGCTGAAGTTGAATCAGCAGATGTGGATTCTGAAAAAAATGAATCGGAGAGTTCGGAAGATTATAAATCGGAAGAACATGATGATTCAGAGGAAACGGAAGAATCCATAGAAGAAGAAATTCCTTTTAAAAATTATGATGAACTGCCACTGCAGGTTTTAATCGGAGAAGCAAAAGATCTTTTAAAAAATCATCCGGCACGTAAACTTCGTGAACATTTCAATCAAATTCGGGATGCTGTCAAAAAACAGTTGGAGGAAGATGAATCCGCCAAAAGAGAAGCCTTTGTAGAAGGTGGTGGAGAAGCATTGGATTTCCAGTATGATAATCCGGCGCGAAGAGAATTCAATTCCGTTTTTAACGATTATCGCAAACAATTGGATGCTTTCTATAAGGAGCAAGAAAAATCCCAACAGGAAAACTTAAAGGAACGTCTTCAAATCATCGACGAATTGAAAGCCCTTTATCAGGAATCCGGCGACGAAAGTTCCAATATTTTTGTTCAATTCAGAAAACTCAAAACCAGATGGCACAATGCGGGTTCTATACCCAAAGCGCAAGCCGGAAATGTTTTCAAAACTTATTTCCATCATTTGGATAATTTCTACGAATATTTGGATTTGAACAAGGAGCTTCGCGAAATGGATTATGCCCACAACTTACAGGTGCGGGAATCCATCATCAAACGGGCAGAGGAATTGGTGGAAGAAGAAAATGTACAAAAAGCACTCAACGAATTGCAATATCTGCACAGACTTTGGAAGGAAGAAGCCGTACCGGTTGCCGAAGAATTACGGGAGCCCACTTGGCAGAAATTCAAAGAACTGACACATAAAATTCATGACCGCAAATCTGAATTAGGAGAAAAAATAAAAGCCGAACAAGAAGAAAATCTTAAGAAAAAACAAGAAATACTGGCTGAAATCACCAAATTGATTGAAAATGCGGAAAAGAAATCTCATGGAGAATGGCAGTCCGGAATCAAAAGATTAAATGCACTGCGTGAGAACTTTTTGGCTGCCGGAAGAGTTCCAAAAGAATTTAACCAAAAAATGTGGGACGAATTCAAATCCGTAACACGCGATTTTAATCATGCCAAAAATGAATTCTACAAATCCTTAAAATCAGAACAACAAATCAATCTGGAAAAGAAACAGGAACTTTTGCGTGTCGCAAAAGAACATGCGGACAGCACGGATTGGAATGCCTCCGTACAAGTGATTAAAAGAATTCAGGCCGATTGGAAAAAAATAGGACATGTTCCGCGTAAATATTCAGATTCTATCTGGAAAGAATTTAAAGATGCCTGTAACAACTTTTTTGACCATTATAAAGAACGCGGAAATCAGGCCAATCAACAGTTTGAAGATAATTTGGTTAAAAAAGAAGCGCTTTTAACAGAAATCAATTCCTTTAAACCAACTGATAACGTACAGGAAAATCTGGATAAAATCAACGAGTTTCATGTTCGTTGGAACAGCATCGGAAAAGTGCCTTTGGCCAAAATGAGCATCAATCAGGAATTCAATAAAACCATTAGTGAAATAGTGAAATCATTTGGATTGAGCGACAACGAAATTCAGGATTTCAAAATGGCTTCTCTGGTTGATCAGATTAAATCGGGTCATGATGAGCGGTTATTGGACGATGAAATCCGCAAAGCCCGAAAATTAATCGATGAACTGGAAAAAGAAATCAATCAGTTGGAGACAAACATCGGGTTTTTTGCCAATGCCAATGAAAATAATCCTCTATTGAAAGATGTTTTCCGTCAAATTGAAGAAAAACGTTCGCGACTGACCGATGCAGAAATCCGATTGCGGAAATTGCATCGAATTGATTTTGAAGATGAAGAAGAGGATTCAGGTGAAGATGAAAATCAGGCCGAATCTTAAATGAATAATTAAACGATAACCCTACACCTCACAAATTGGCTAGTTTGTGAGGTGTTTTCATAAAATAAATGAGCAATTTCGACGAACTCATGATGCAAAGGTGCATCCGATTGGCTGAAAATGGATTGGGAACGACTTATCCCAATCCCATGGTCGGTTGTGTGATTGTTCATGATGGAAAAATCATTGCTGAAGGATGGCATCAAAAAGCAGGCGGATTTCACGCAGAAGCCGCTGCTGTTCACAAAATTTCCGATAAGGAAATTCTAAAAAAATCCATTCTCTATGTTTCACTGGAACCCTGCTCTCACTTTGGGAAAACACCTCCTTGTTCGGATTTGATCATCCGATATCAAATCCCGGAAGTGGTGATAGGATGTGTTGATCCAAACGTCAAAGTAAATGGATCGGGAATTCAAAAATTGCAAAATGCTGGAGTTGATGTAAAAGTAGGTGTGTTAGAAAGTGAATGTTTGGATTTAAACAAACGGTTTTTTACTTATCATCAAAAAAGACGTCCTTTTGTGATTTTGAAATGGGCACAAACTGCCGACGGATTTATGTCGCCCCAAAATGGCGCCCAAAAGTGGATAACCCATGAATTTTCCAAACAACTGGTCCATAAATGGAGAACGGAAGAACAGGCCATTTTGGTCGGGACCCATACTGCCCAAACAGATAACCCGCAATTAAATGCCCGTTTATGGAACGGAAATCAGCCGATGAGAGTCGTTTTAGATAGAGGATTGAATTTGAGTGCGGATTTGAATTTATTTGACAGTTCCCTGAAAACGATTGTTTTCACAGAAAAATCTGGTGAAAACAAATCAAATCTGACCTTCATAAAAGTTGATTTCGATGAAAATTTAGCCAAAAAGATTTTGGATCATTTATTTGAACTGGGGATTCAATCCATCATCGTTGAAGGTGGAAAACAAACTTTGGAAACCTTTATTGAGAAAGGTCTTTGGGATGAAGCCAGGATTTTAACTTCAGAAGAAAATTGGGGAGAAGGAATCAATTCTCCTCCACTAATTGGAGAATTAAAAGCGACAAAAATGATCCAAAAGGATCGTTTGGAAATCTTTCGAAAATGAAATTTTCTTACCAAACCATAAAAATCGCGGTGGAAGAAATTACTTTCAAAGAAAAAGGAAGTAAGTTCATTGGTTATGCATTTCCGGTTTCGGATGAAGGAGAAGTAAAAGAAAAATTGGCAGATTTATGGAAAAAATATCCGGATGCAACCCATATTTGTTATGCTTATCGTTTGGGAATGAACGGAGAAATCTATCGGGCAAATGATGATGGGGAACCTTCCGGCAGTGCGGGTTTGCCGATTTATAATCAAATTGTTTCAAAAGAAATAACCAACGTATTGGTAGCGTCTGTGCGCTTTTATGGCGGGACGAAATTGGGCGTTTCAGGTTTGATAAATGCGTACAAACTTTCTGCACAATTGACGTTGGAAGAAGCAGAAATAGTGGAGAAATATCTTACTTCAAAAGTGATATTTGAATTTTCTTATGAACACCAAGGAAGTGTGATGCGAAACATAGATAAATTTAATGCAGAAGTCTTAAAAACGGAGTTTACAGAAAGTTGCAAGGTAGAAGTAAAGATCGACCAAAGAAATCTGGATAATTTTCTCGCAGCTTTTGAGCCGTTGTATCAGGTGGAAATTAAAGTTTTGTAAATTGTTTAAGCCTTATTTTTTCTGTGGCTTCTATCTGATAATTTCTTAATTTAGATAAAAATACTACCATGAAAAAAATAACCCTTCTTTCTTTTTTCTGCTTTCTTCTTTTTATTTCTTGTAAAATTGACAAAGATAAATGGAAGGAAAATCTGGAATCGGTCAGTTCCGGAGGAAGTGATGCGGCAGAAATTGTGGCGTATAATAATGCCTTGATAAAACTGAGTGATGCACAGCATAGTTATATTCAGAGTTTAAATAGAAATTTGAATCAGATTGCAAACAAACTTCAAGATCCGGATGATCGCTATTCTTTTTTGTCTCTTACTCCATTGATTTACACAAATTTACAGAGTTATAATGATCCCGATCCTGAAAAACCCGGAAATGCTTTTGAAAGTGAAGACAAGGAATTTTTTGAAAAAAATATCCGGAGTTTGAATGAATTGTTTGGATCCATCCAAAATGATTATTCGAAATTAGATGAATATATAAAAGCAGAAGATTATAAAGACGATCAGGGGAAAGCAGGAAATGAAATGATCAAACAAATTGACGAATTGATAGAGAAATATTATGATACCAATCAAATGATAACCGATAAAATCGTGCTGCTTTCTGATAAAGCCGAACGGGAAGTATTAAAAACACATCCTTTTAAAGATCATATTTTTGCGATGAAAGATGCTTCAGATGCGGTGGCTGATTTTGTGACTTTTGCCTATGAAAATCCGGAGAATTATGGTTCAAATGAATCAAAATTCAAGGAATTCTATGGGAAAATCGAAGCATTTAATACCCAAAGAGAAACTTTGGCAGCGCCTCAAAATTCGGCTTATCCCGGAAAAGAAATTTATTTCACCCAATACAATCAAGCGGTGAACAATTTTTTAATCGAAGCGCGTAAAATAATGCGGGAAGCATCGAGTTCAGGAAATTTAACCCAAAATGATTTAGAAAATTTGGCAAGAGAAGAAGAATACATAAGGACGGCTTATAATAATTTTGTGGATTAGGGATTTTTTATTTGTTCCAATTTTTTAATCATATAGTCCGGACAAGGAACAGGTTTACGGGTTTTCATGTCGATAAATGCCAAAACAGTGAAGCCGGATGTTAATAACACATCAGATTCATTAAAGATTTCGTAAAGAAATTTCAATCGGACTCCGGTTGGTATTTCAAACAGTGAAATATGAATTTTCAATACATCATCATAGTAAGCAGGTTGGTGAAATTTTAAATTCAATTCGGTAACGGGAAGCATTATTCCACTCGCTTCCAAATCTTTATAGGGCATATCGAGTTCGCGGAAAAATTCAACTCGGGCTACTTCGCAGTAAGTGGCATAATTACCGTGATAAACTACGCCCATTTGGTCAGTTTCACCGTATCTCACACGTATTGAAATTGTTGTTGATATCATGTTAAAGTGTTGGGTTAAATCATTACAAAGATATTTTTAAAAAGTCAATACCCAATCTGTTTTTTTTA
>JBEBVY010000040.1:0-19826 GCA_040392505.1 Moheibacter lacus
TCGGTTTTTTGAATCGGTTCATGATTTCGGAAAAGAAAAACCGAATGGTCTTTTAAATTATAAGTCGAAATTTCCGGTATGTTTTCATCGTTATTTTGCAACAAAATAAAAATCGAATCACTTACCCAAAAAGCATCATCAACCCAATAGGAAGGCCCGAAAAAGGCCACTCGATTGACCGTTTTCTTTTTCACATCCACTAAATTCACTTCTTGATCGGCCTCAAACTGCGCAACGCCATCCTCGTCCTTTGACCAATTATAACTGTCTATATCGAGATAAAAAGTTTTCGACGGATTATAAATTAGAAAAGGTTCATAGGTTTTGTCAAATTCCGCTTCGAAATTTCCCGCGACATTTCCGGGTATCATTTCCAGTTTTTGGGTTTGTTCCAAATTGAAATTTCCGGCAGAAAGGGAAGAATCGGAAGATTGATAAAATTTCATCCAGTTTTTAAAAGTAGCATCCGTTTCCAAATCGGAGAGCGTAGAGGTTTGATTTTGAGGTTCTTCTACAAAATCGATCGAATCTGTTTCCTGTAAATTTACATCGGTGATGTTTTCCTCTTTTTTGTCGGAACAGGAAAGAAGAAAGAAGGAATAAACAAGTAAACTGCCTATTAAATTGGATTTCATATTGTAAAATTGAAAGGTCAGATTCATTGCAACAAAACTCGAACCAAAATCAAATGGGATATTGCTCCGCGAACTTTTTATCTTCATTCATTTGTAGAACCAATTCTTCGATCGATTCAAATTTTTGGTCGTCACGGATTTTATGAATCAATTCGACAGAAATGGTTTCGCCATAAATATCCCGGTCGAAATCCAAAATATAGACTTCCACTCGTTTCTCATCGGAATCTGTAACCGTAGGACGTGTTCCTATGCTCAAAAGTCCTTTGAAAGGTTCTTTGCACAAATGAACTTGCACCACATAAACACCGTTTCCGGGGATCAATTTGTGTTTTTCAATTTCTAAATTGGCAGTAGGAAAACCCAGTGTCCGACCGATTTTATCGCCATGTATGACTTTTCCGGTAATCGTATAATTTCTTCCCAAACCTTCCCTTGCAAAATCAACATTTCCTGCGAGTAAAGCATTTCGGATTTGGGTAGAACTGATGTGTTTTTCCCCTGATTTGACTTCTTCTATTTTGATGCAATTAAAACCGAATTTTTTGGAAAGGTCATTTAATTGTTCAAAATTCCCTTGGCGGTTTTTCCCGAAATGATGGTCGTAACCGATGACAATACTGTGAATGCCAATTTGGTCCACCAATAATTCTTTGACAAATTCTTCTGAACTCAAACCGGAAAACTCTTGTGTAAACGGATGCAAAATCAGATTTTCCAATCCTGCCTTTTCGAGCAATTCCATTTTCTCATTTAACGTCGTCAACAATTGTAAATCACCGGATCCTTTTCCCAAAACCAGTCTTGGATGCGGTTCAAAAGTCAGCAAAACGCTTTCACCGTTTTCTTGTTTGGCGATTTCATTAAGCTGTTTGATGATGGCTTGATGCCCGATGTGAATGCCGTCAAACATCCCAAGGGTCAAAACCGGATTTTTCAGGTTTTTGCAGTCGTCGATATGGTTGAAAATCTTCATCGAGGGCAAATGTATAACTCTCGATTTGAAAAATCCCAAAGAAGTTTTATTGTTTTCTCAGTTTTTTAGAATGTGTGATTCCTTTGTCGTCTGTTATTTTTATTAGATAAATTCCTTTTGGAATTCCATATGTTTGAATTCTATTGTGTTGTACATCAGAAGTTAAAACCAACTTTCCTGATAAATCATATATAAAAACAGATTTTGCGGTTAGAGATGAACTTTGGATAATCAGATCTTCATTTTGAAAGGTTATTTGAAAGGAGGGTTTAATCGAATTAATATCTGATGTCGAAAGAATTTGATTATTGTAATAAGCGGTTATTTCTGCATCAGGATTTATGATTAGTCTTAAATAACCGGGTTCTTCTACTATTTCATAAGGATATTCAAAAGTGTTTAATAGACCTGCGTGTAAAAAGTCATCAAAATATAGAAATTGAAAGTCGGTATTTGCCTGAATCGCACAATTCGAATTATATGCGCTTGTATCAAAAAATAAATGAGAATCGGTAATTTGCCCCCCGGTTCTTACCTCTTGACAAACCCGAGTTTTAAAACTATATGAATCACCAATCGTTTCAAAATAAAAAAAGGGAACTTGCGTAACTTCTTCATTGTTGGGAGTTAAAAATTCATCACCCCCGAAAACGATTTTCTCCAGATACCACGTATTTTCTATCAGTTCTTGTTGCTGGGCTTGAATAGAATAGCCAACTATTAATAAGATTGTTAGTATTATTTTTTTCATAACGATTAATTTTTAATTAAACTTTTAGAATCGACAATCGCACCATCACAAACCAAAGTAACTGTGTAAATACCGGAAGAATAGTTTGATAGATTTACAGAGATTTGGTTGTTGCTCGTGTTTAAAATATGATTTTCACTTCCGGCAGTTACAGTATTTGTGATAATAAGGTAGGCAGATGTTGCAGAAGATGCGTTATAGGAAACTGTTACTTGAAAATTTGTCGGATTTGGCACAAGAGTTCCTAAAGTAAACGGACTGTTTCCGGTAACCTCTACTTCTTTGTAATCTTTGAATCCATCTATATCCGAAATGATTTCCAGTTTGTAGCTTTTGGTGATTTCAGGGCTTACCGTTAATTCCGTTCCGGTGTAAATCATATTTCCTTCGGAATCGTACCAGTTGTAAACAGCCGATTCTCCAATATTTTCCGCGACTAATGTAGTAGAATTGGAATTTATGGAAGTTTCAACATCCGCAACTACATTATTCCGGTTTTCTTTGTTGATTTGGATTGTTGCCCCACCGACTATTTCTCCATTGCTGTCTTTTTGGATTAAATTGCATTCGTATTTATTTTTTTCAATTAATTCTTTTGTCAAGAAATTGAAAGTGAATTCAATCATACCGCTTTCTCCCGGAGCTAATGTGATATTGTCCAATTTGGGTAATTCGCCACTAACTCGTTTTATATTTGGTTCTTTTGTAGCATCAGCATTGGAAATAGAACTTCCGCCTGCTGCCCATTTATCGTAAAGAATGCTGTCCATAACGATTCCGATTTCAGCTTCTTCATACAGCAATTTATTTGCAGCAGGATTTTCTTCGACCAGTTCCAACGAATAGGTTTCTGTGTTTTCCGTCATATTTGAAATTGTAAAAGAAGCTGATGTTTTTGGCGTACCTACCATGTCAACCACATTTATATTTTTCCAGGCTACATTGTTATTTCTTTTTACATAATTGTTGATATTAGATCCATTTGTAAATGTTATAGGGTCATCATCTGAAATAATTCTTGCCAGTAAACCGAAATTACCGCTTAAAGAAACCGGATTTGGAGCGCTTGTAGGGTTAGGAGGATACCATACAAATTCTAAAATAGCTTCCTGTCCGGGGCCAAGTTCTGGAATTGTTTGGGTTCCAATTAATCCTCCGGAAATAGTCGTGCCGTCCCATCCGCTTGGCCAATTTTGGGAAATTCCTGCGTAGCTCCAGTATAATTTAACTTCATCTTCAGACGAATTCAAACACTCTAAATTTGTAACCCTTACATATACATAATTTGGGCTTGTAAGACTGTATTCAGGGTTTTGATGGATGTGAATCAAATGCCCGTCATTTTGATTTCTTACCCAAATATCATTGCTTTTCCAAAAATATGGAGATTCATTATTTGCTTCATTTCCCACATCTTCTCTTGAATCTTTTACCATATAATCAAGTTTTGGATTTGGCTCATTCATACATTGAACTGTTTTTACAGATCTGAATACATTTAATCTTCCGGCTCCTAATTTTCCCTGAAATGCCTGATTTTCTGGAATATGATAAATATCGTCAGCGGTACTTTTTAATATTTCACTTACCTGCTGGGGAGTAAGATTGGGGTTGACAGAATACATCAAAGCAGTCGCTCCGGCCACCATAGGGCTTGCAACAGATGTGCCCCATGCAATTCCGTATGAATCTTCATAATTCGCTACAATATATGAGTATCCAACAGCAGAAATATCCACCTCTGGATAATGACTGTGAGAACCAATATTTCCTGAGGTTAACCCGACCCTAAGGTGTACGTCTTGAATTTCGTGATGATGTACATCTTGAGCAAGGGGCTCTCCTGAGTATTGATTTATATGACCAACAGATGTGACCGCAAATACAGAAGAATAAGCAGCGGGATAATGTTTGTTGTTTGGATCCGGACCACGTTGGTTAGGACTGCTATTTCCAGCGGCAAATACTGTAAAAATACCTCTATTTCGTATATCATCAAAAACTAAATTATCAATTAGAACAGGATGACAAGTAGAATACCAACTACCATTAAGAACCTTTATATTTGGATATTGAGATAATTCATAGATGCCTCTTATACGATAATAAGCGCTATTGTTTTCAGGAGATATTGGAGGGGAGTTATTACTTGTAACTAGTTTTGTATTATAACCAATGGAAGCAAATCCAATATTGTTGTTTGTGCTCCCTGATGCGACACTTGCTACTTGGGTTCCATGGCTATCTCCTATATTAATTGACCCAAGATTATCAACTATTTTAGACACTAATTCAGGGTGTTGGGGGTTTGGTGCATCATCACCTATTCCGATAAGAACCGTAGAATCTCCTTTTGTAACTTCCCAAGCTAAAGGAGCTCTAACTAAGTCAAGTATGGTTTGGTTTTTAACATAATCCATCCCACCCCCACTCTTCATAAAAGTAATCATTGGGTTCATGTAATAGGTAATCTTCCATTAATTCCAATTCTTCAACAAACAAAACATCTGACAAACTTTCTAAATTAATCTTTGTTAGGTTAGAAGCAGAGCGTAGAAAATAAGTGTTTACCAAAGTATCATTTGTAGATTCAGGAAAAGCTTGTTCGTATGCATAAAGCGTTTTGGATTGGAAAAAGTTTTGAAGTTCCGGTTTTGAAAATGATAAGACCAATTCATCATTTGTGTTTACAGAAATAGAATCGGGCTCTATGGAATGTCCAATTTTTTGGACTACATAAAACTCTTTCACATTTTGAGCAGATAAAAAATAAAAAGAAATCAAAAGTAGAATAGTAAAGTTGATTTTCATAGATAAAGGTTTAAAAGTGAGATAATTTCAAATATAATAAAACTAATTAAAACGAATTATAAAATAATGACAAAAATCTTATTATTCGTTCGTTTAGAATCAGTTGATTAACTTATATTTGCACGAAAATTTAAAATACTTAATCTTTATACAATGGCAAACCAAAGTAAAGGTAAAATCGCACAGATTATCGGTCCGGTAATCGACGTTGTTTTTGAGAACGCTGAAAGTCTTCCACAAATTTATGATGCATTGGAAATCCCAAGAGCAGGAAAAGAGTCTTTGATTCTGGAGGTTGAACAACATATTGGTGAAGATACCGTACGTTGTATCGCAATGGACTCAACCGACGGATTACAAAGAGGACAGGAAGTGATAGATTTAGGCTTGCCTATTACTATGCCGATTGGTGAAGCTGTAAACGGTCGTACATTTAACGTGGTAGGTGATGCCATTGACGGATTGGGGAATTTAGACAAATCAAACGGTCTTCCGATTCACCGTCCGGCACCAAAATTTGAAGATTTATCGACTTCATCAGAAGTTTTATTTACCGGTATCAAAGTAATCGATTTGATCGAGCCTTATGCAAAAGGGGGGAAGATTGGATTGTTTGGTGGTGCGGGTGTAGGTAAAACCGTATTGATTCAGGAGTTGATCAACAATATTGCAAAAGGACACGGTGGTTTGTCTGTGTTTGCCGGAGTGGGTGAGAGAACCCGTGAAGGAAACGACTTATTGCGTGAGATGTTGGAAGCGGGCATCATCAAATATGGTGATGAATTCATGCATTCCATGGAAGAAGGCGGATGGGATTTGTCAAAAGTGGACAAAGAACTGATGAAAGAATCCAAAGCTGCTTTCGTATTTGGTCAGATGAACGAACCTCCGGGAGCACGTGCACGTGTGGCATTGTCCGGATTGACTTTGGCGGAATATTACCGTGATGGTGATGGTTCAGGACAAGGACGTGACGTTCTTTTCTTCATCGACAACATCTTCCGTTTTACACAAGCAGGTTCTGAGGTATCGGCACTTTTGGGTCGTATGCCATCGGCGGTAGGTTATCAGCCTACACTTGCAACTGAGATGGGTGCGATGCAGGAAAGAATTACTTCAACAAAAAGAGGTTCCATTACTTCGGTTCAGGCGGTTTACGTTCCTGCGGATGACTTGACTGACCCGGCTCCTGCAACAACGTTTGCTCACTTGGATGCAACAACGGTATTGTCTCGTAAGATTGCTTCTTTGGGTATTTATCCGGCGGTGGATCCATTGGATTCTACTTCCAGAATCTTGACTCCTCAAATTTTGGGAGACGAACATTACAATACAGCTCAAAGAGTAAAAGAAATCTTACAACGATACAAAGCTTTACAAGATATCATCGCGATTTTGGGTATGGAAGAACTTTCTGAGGAAGACAAACAAGTGGTTCACCGCGCAAGACGTGTTCAACGTTTCTTGTCTCAGCCTTTCCACGTAGCCGAGCAGTTTACAGGAAACCCGGGAGTTTTGGTTGATATCAAAGATACCATCAAAGGATTTAACATGATTCTTGACGGTGAAGTGGACCAATATCCGGAAGCTGCGTTCAACCTGAAAGGTACCATCGAAGATGTGATCGAGCACGGAGAGAAAATGTTGGCGGAAGTTAATGCTTAATTCGTTTAAAGTTTCAAGTTTAAGGTTTCAAGTTGAACTTTAAACATTGATCCTTAAACCTTAAACAAGATTTAGAAATGAAATTACATATCATAACACCACAACATGTGATCTTTGAAGGAGAAGTTGATGCTGTGACCGTTCCAGGTAAAGACGGTGAATTCCAGATGCTGAACAATCATGCTGCCATCGTTTCTTCACTTAACAAAGGAACGATCAAAATCAAACTGCATTCAAAAACGGTAGCTGATTTTGACAATGTTTCAGGGAAGTTACAAAAAGCTCCGGGTAACGAATTGGTTTATTTATTTGATGTAACCGGTGGCGTAGTCGAAATGAGCAATAACGTGGTGACGATTTTGGCGAATTAATTCTAATAGATATTAGACATTAGACATTAGAAAAAATAATAAATTATAAATCCCGAGAGACAACTTTCGGGATTTTTTATGTAGAATATTTAGATCATTAAAAAACCTCCAAGTTTTCTCAGAGGTTTTTAAAGTCTAATGTCTATAGTCTTAAATCTTTAAATCTAAATTTAATATCTATAATATTCCGGTTTGTAAGGCCCTTCTACTTCGACACCTATGTATTTCGCTTGATCAGAAGTTAAAGTTTCCAATTCCACACCTAGTTTAGCCAAATGCAAAGCCGCTACCTTTTCATCTAAATGTTTTGGTAAAGTATAAACTTTGTTTTCATAAGCTTCTGAATTCGTCCATAATTCGATTTGTGCCAAAGTTTGATTTGAGAATGAGTTGGACATCACAAATGAAGGGTGACCGGTGGCACAACCTAAATTCACCAAACGACCCTCTGCCAAAATAATGATTTCGTTTCCGTTTACATTGTAAACATCGACCTGAGGTTTAACTTCGTATTTCGTAGCACCATATTTTTTGTTTAACCAAGCCATATCGATTTCATTGTCGAAATGTCCGATGTTACAAACGATGGTTTTGTCTTTCATCTTCTCGAAATGTTTTTCCTGAACGATGTTAAAGTTTCCGGTTGTCGTGATGATGATATCAGCCGTTTCAACTACGGTATCCAGCTTTTTCACTTCATATCCTTCCATCGCAGCCTGTAAAGCACAAATCGGGTCGATTTCCGTAACGGTTACGATAGAACCCGCACCACGGAAAGAAGCCGCAGTTCCTTTTCCAACGTCTCCAAAACCACAAACAACGACTCTTTTTCCGGCCAGCATCACATCTGTAGCGCGACGGATGGCATCTACTGCCGATTCACGACATCCGTATTTATTGTCAAATTTCGATTTGGTAACCGAATCATTTACGTTGATGGCCGGCATGACCAAAGTTCCGTTTACCATTCTCTCATACAAACGGTGAACACCTGTAGTAGTTTCCTCAGAAAGCCCTTTGATTTCTTTGGTTAATTCCGGAAATTTATCAAAAACCATATTGGTCAGGTCGCCTCCATCGTCCAGAATCATATTCAGCGGTTTTCTGTCTTCGCCGAAAAACAAAGTTTGTTCGATACACCAATCGAATTCAGTCTCATTCATTCCTTTCCAAGCATAAACCGGGATTCCGGCAGCGGCAATCGCAGCGGCGGCGTGGTCTTGGGTGGAAAAAATATTGCAGGAAGACCAGGTTACATCGGCTCCTAATTCTACTAAAGTTTCAATCAAAACAGCTGTTTGGATGGTCATGTGCAGACATCCGGCGATTCTAGCGCCTTTTAACGGTTGTGAGGGTCCGTATTCTTCACGGATTGCCATTAATCCTGGCATTTCAGCTTCTGCCAGTTTGATTTCTTTTCTTCCCCAATCTGCTAAAGAAATATCTTTTACTTTGTAAGGAATGTATTCGACCTGTGTATTCATAATTATAATTTATCTAATTTTGATTTGCGTTTAAGTTTTTTCGGACTGCAAAGTTACAAACTAATTACCAAATTAAAATGCCGCTTATCAATTCTTTACATCATGATGAATTCACCCGGATCGTAGGTTGGAAAACTACGGAATCCGATGAAGAATTGCTGGATTACCTTCAGTTAAGCCCGTACAGGATTATGAAATATCTGACGCTTGGATCGAAACAGGGAAAAGAATATCTGGGACTTCGTTGTTGTCTGAAAGAACTGAATCTGGATTTTGATGTGTATTATAACAAAAACGGGAAACCTTATCTTCCTTCCAACAAACAATTGTCCATCACCCATTCGTTTGACATGGTGTGCATTGGGCTGAGCAAATTCAACATCGGAATCGACATCGAAAAATACCGTCCGAATAAAATATTAAATATCAAAGATAAATTTATCAGAGAAGATGAAGACCAATGGATACCAAAGGAAAAGGAAGAAGAATACCTGCATGTGATTTGGGGAATAAAAGAAGGATTGTACAAACTGGAAGGCGGGAAACTATGGAATTTTCTGCATCATTATAAAGTAGAACCGTTTGAATTGGGTGAAAACCGAGAGATCATTTGTTCGGTATTTGATGAAAATTTTTATCGGCGGTATTCGGCTTTTTATGCTTTGGTGGAGGATTATTATTTGGTTTGGGTCCTGGATGTCGAATGAATTCAGCCTAACAGGGTTTCCTCCTACGGCGGACAAGTAAAACCCTGTTAGGGCTAAAAAAAAACATAAATGAACGAAATAATCAATTACCTCACAGAACCGTATCAAACCTATGAAACCTGGCAGATTTGGCTGGAACTATCTGCTACAATTTTGGGGATTGCCAGTGTGGTTTTTTCTATGCTTCGAAACATCTGGGTGTATCCGACAGGCATTATTTCCACCGTTATTTATGTTTATATTTTATTTGTATTTGGACTTTTGGGCGATATGCTCATCAATGTTTATTACACCGTTATGAGTGTTTATGGCTGGATTCTCTGGTCAAAGAGCTCAACGGATCATATCCATGTTGAAGTTACCTGGGCAACAAAAAAAGAATGGTTGTACGGTTTTGTTCTCTTTTTACTCAGCATTGGACTGGTGACATTGGTTTATTATTTCAAACCTTTTATCGACAATCAATTTTCAATGGATAACGTGGATTTGGGATTGTATCACTTAGATTGGGCCAACTGGCTCGATGTGTTCACTACCTCCATTTTCCTTATCGGAATGTGGTTCATGGCCAAACAACGAATTGAAAACTGGGCTTTTTGGATTTTGGGTGATTTAATTTGTATCCCGATGTTCATTTACAAAGGACTCACCATTACTTCTATCCAATATATGATTTTTACGATTTTGGCGTGTTTCGGATTTTATTTATGGATGAAACAAGCAAAGACAAAAGAGGATATTTCACAAATCGGGATTTGACAGTCTTTCAGGATTCATTCTTCCCGGAAATACTCTTAAAATAATAACTCGGTCAGATTCAATTTGGTAAATGAGTTTATGATTGAAAAGGGTTACAAAGCGAATATTGATTTTATTGTAAATCGGTTCAACAGGATATTTTTCAGGAAAATCAATAAGAGAATCTGCCAATTCAATTAAGCCATCCAAAACCATTAAAGCATTTTGAGGGCTCTTTTTTGCAATGAAAGAAATGGCCTGATTAAGTTCCTGATAGGCACTATCTTCCCAAATGATTTTCATCCATTATTTTTTTTTGTACTTCTTCAGAAGTATAAAATTTAGCCGTTCCTTGATTGATGCGTTCTTGTTGGGCTTCCATTTCTTCAATATACATCTTTTCAGGAATTAGAGAACCGTGTAGGTTATATCCGACTACATTTTCAGCTTTCAGAAATTCGTTGATCTTGTGAAGAATTCTTTCGTCTGACAAATTGAAAATCCTTTGGGCAATGTTTATTTTTAATTCATCCGTGCTCATATCGTAAAGGTACAATTTATTTAGAATCCATCTTTTTTACTAACTTTAAATTTCGAACATTTAACTCAAATATGCCTTACCAACAAACATCCATCAAAAACTGGGCGGAAGATGACCGTCCCCGGGAGAAATTATTGCTGAAAGGACGTCATTCCCTTTCGGACTCCGAATTACTGGCCATCATCATGGGAAGCGGATCCAAAAACGAATCGGCAGTTGATTTGGCCAAAAAAATTTTAGCCTCAGTAGAAAACAACTGGAACAATTTATCGACGCTTTCCGTCAAAGATTTATGTAAGTTCAAAGGAATAGGAGAAGCCAAAGCCATCAGCATCATCACGGCATTGGAAATCGGGAGAAGAAGAGCCGCGCAAGGATTGATAGAAAAACCCAAAATCTCATCGAGCCATGATGCATTTGTCCTGTTGCAAAGCATAATGGGTGATTCGAAGGTGGAAGAGTTCTGGGTTTTGTATTTAAATCAAGGAAATTTCATCGTCCGGAAAGAACAAATCAGCAAGGGCGGTATCAATCAAACTTCGGTGGATATCAGAGTGATTTTAAAAATAGCTTTGGAAGAAATGGCGACAGGTCTGATTTTAGGGCATAATCATCCTTCCGGAAACCTCAAACCCAGCGAGGCGGACAAACAAATTACAATGAAAATAAAGGAAGCCGGCAAAACCATGGACATTGAAGTCCTCGATCATCTCATTGTCACACAAAAGTCCTATTTTAGCTTTGCCGATGAAGGAATACTTTAACTTTTTACCTTTGTGTTCCTTTGTGCCTTCACCTTGTCTCGAAGTTTCGGGACACAAAGAAAAGCACAAAGTTCACTACGAATTTATTTTGGATGGAAAATAAAATCCTGATTTACACCGAAAAAATCACACCGCGCATTCAGTATGTGTTTGATTTTGTGTTGCGTGAATTTTCGGGTTTGGATTTTGAATTGACCACAAATGCTCAGTTTTTTGAATTATCTGAAATTTTTAAAATAAATTATTCCAAACAGAAATTTGCCGATGAAATTTATCTCCAATCTGATGAATTCATGTTTGAGGATAGTATTTCAGACAAAATAAAATTGGAAGAATTACACTCAATCGGGAAAATATTTTTTGCGTTGAGCCGATATGAAGAATATGGAGCCCAGCAAAAAGATGCGCATGGCCGTATTTCAGGAAAAGGAAGAGTGTATAAAACGCCTTTTGTGGACAAATTGATTTTAGGATTTCAAAAAGAATGGAAAGCAAAATATCCGGAATTGGAATTCAAAAAACGCAGATTTGGGATTACGCTGACTTGTGATGTGGATCAAGCCTGGAAATACAAACACAAAGGATTCAAACGAACTTACGGGGCTTTTTTAAAAGATTTGGTAAAGTTTGATTTTCAGGAATTGAAGAAGCGAAAAAAAATTATTTCGGGAAAAGAAAAAGATCCTTTTGATACATTTGAATTCTTTAAATCATTTTTAGATTCCTCAATTCCTCGGAATGACCTTAAGATAAAAATGATTTTTTTCTGGCTGATGGCTGATTACGGAAAATTTGATAAAAATAATCCTGTCGGGAATTCAGCTTTTCAGGAGAAAATCAGGGAAATATCAAGTTGGGCCGAATGCGGAATTCATCCGTCCTATGCTTCCAATTCAGATCCTGAAAAGTTGGAAATAGAGATCAGAAGACTGGAAAAAGTATGGGGAGATAAAATCAAAAAATCCCGCCAACATTACATCAAATTGGATTTTCCGCAAACCTATCAAAATCTGATTGAGAAAGGGATTTCGGAAGATTATTCGATGGGTTATGCCGATGAAACAGGATTCAGAGCCGGAACTTGTACCTCGTTTTTTTGGTACGATTTATCGAAAGAAATACAAACCGATTTGAAGGTTATTCCTTTTTGTGCGATGGATGTTTCGATGCGGAATTATCAGAAATGGTCCATCGAAGAATCGGTTCAGGAAATCCGACGACTGAAATCTGAAATCCAAAAAGTGGAGGGAAATATGTGTGTGCTTTTTCATAATTCCAATTTCCGCGAGCATTGGGAAGGTTGGGAAAAGGTGATGGAAAGTTTGTTATGAAATATATCTTGTTTATTAGCCCTAACAGGGTTCAACTTGTCCGTCGTAGGAGGAAACCCTGTTAAATAAAAGAAGATAGTGTTCTTTGTTTAAACGTTATGTTCTTTGTGGTTTTTAATTTAACACCAAGAGCACAAAGAAAGAACAAAGTCCACAAAATATTTGTTTTGGGAAAACTAACCAAGCAAGGTCTAAGATTTTTCTATTTTTGTTCCATGTTTCAACTCCGTAAAATAAAACGCAAAGATTTAGAGGAAGAAAAATATTCCAAATCGATTGAAAAAGCTTTGAATTATCGGATCTATGCGGAAGCTTGGTATCTCGATATTTTGACTGAGGAAAAATGGGAATGCTGGATTTATGGAGATTATGAGGTCGTGATGCCGATTCCTCTCCAATATAAATTCGGGATTAAATTTGTTTTACAACCGATATATTGTCAGCAACTAGGCGTTTTTTACAAAGAAGAAATTCCGGAAGAGCTATTCCATGAATTCGAAAAAAAACTGCATCGATACAAGGTTCGAGCCTATCATTTCAACGAGGAAAATACGGAACGTTACAAACCGAAAGGAGAATTAAAGGTCAATCATGTGTTGGATTTGGATTTGCCTTATGAGCAACTGAGGAAAAATTACAACCGAAACAGGCGACGGAAACTCATTGATTTGCCGGAAGAATTTGAGTTGAGTCTTTCTGAATCTGTAGATGATTTGGTGGATTTATTCCAAGCCGAATATCCCAAATTGGGAAAACCGCAATGGATGCATTTATTGAGAAAGATGATGAAGGAGGCTTTTAATCGGGGAATTGGTTATCAATGCCGGATAGAAAACGAAGATGGGCTGGTGGCAGGACTTTTTTACATCAAAACACACAAACGGATTTTTCAGTTGGGCGCAGGTAGGAAAAGAGAGATGAAAGATATCGGATTTTTTACCCTGATCATTGACCATACGATTCGGCTCTTTTCAAATACGCCGGATTTTCAATTTGATTTTGAAGGTTCGTCTGCGCCCGGAATTGCTATGTTTAATGAGAGTTTCGGGGCTGAAAGAAAGACTTACACTATTTATTCGAATTTAAATAACCAAAAAATCAAATCTTTGAAAAGTCTATCCAAAGCTTTTAATCATTAATTTTTGACGAGATTTCCGGAAACTATCGGTTAATTATAAGATTGACCACTTTCAAAGGAAGCTGTTTAAAAATTTCATCTTTTAGTTTTTTGTGGAAAGGTTTGGGATTATAAGGAATATCTTTCCATTCGGGCGAATTTTCATTGATGATTTGGTAAATGATACCGTTTGGAGCAGAGCGTTCTTCCGCTGTTGTGTTGTGAATCAGGTTTAAAATCATCTGTCTATTAGAAAGCGGACAAAACATTTCAACTCCGGAAATGTCTTGTTCAAAAGCATAAGCAGCGCAATAGGGCGCCATATGATGTTCCCAATGAAATAACTCCAACCAAGAAAGATTATCACATTTTTCCAGATATTCAAACGTTGAATCTATCCAATTTTTCATCGATTTTTCTAAATAATTCGTTTTTGGGAAATGCAGATATTCTACAAAATCCTCTGAACTTTTAAATTGATTTTGATATGGATTGATGCTATTGGTGCTGTTTCTGAGCATTTCACCGGCATATCCGGCTATCACAACCGTGTTTTTGTTTTGACAATTTTCTTTCAGCCATTCGATGTTTCTCAGTTTTGACAAAACTCTTGGGTGTAAAAATTGTTTTTTAAATTCAGATAAAAATTGATCCGATAATTTTTCGGGTTGAATGACATTCAGATTTATTTTCTTTTGATGGGTCAATTCTTTTGCGATTTTTAAATCGACATCATTTTCTGATTCCCGTTTGAACAAAAAATATATTACTTTTTCATCTCTCGGAGTAGAATTAAAAATCAAACGGCTGTCACTTCCGGCTGTTATGGCATTCAAAACCTTATCAAATCGCAATAAACAGGCTTCCATACTTCCATAAATCTGGTTTTGAATGTATTTCTTCAATTCCTCTTTGGAAAATCGATGGACTTGAAAGGGAATTCGCTTTAAGCTTTGATTTTCGATTTCCAATAAAAAATTGGGAAGCAAACGGATTAATTTTTCATCCAGATATTCGTCTCCCGGAAACCATTCTTCCAAAAGTCTGAAACGTTTTGCGTCCAGAATTTTTTGTTTTTCCGTAGGAATTTTAAATTCAAATCCGGTTATATCATAAAATAATTTGGGAGAAGAAGTAGCATAAAAATTTCCATCGTCAAAATGATAGAAAACTTGTCTTTGCCCACCCGGGTCATGCAGCAAAGTCATTTTATGGTCATCTTTCAGAATCAATACAAATCTTCCCGTCAATTGATTCAAATAATTGAAAAACTCCGAATCCGAATTAAAATGTTCCGCTGCATTTCGGAGGATGTCAAAATTTGATTTTTCCGGAAAGCAAGGGTCAAATATAAATCCCAACAAAAGTAAATGAATAGTATCTGACTTATATTCAGCAACTTCCAGATTATCATGCGACCAAACTTTATAATTCCCTATAGGCAGGATTTTTCCATTTTCCGGAGGAGGGAAGTCTTGATTGGATAGAAAATATTGGTTGATAAACATGAATCAGAGATTAGCTTCAAAAATAAAATCAGTACATTGCATAGGCTAATTTAAATGATTTTGAGATGAAATCTTCATTGTTCGCATGGTTATTTGTTATTACCATTTCGCTTCAGGCCCAAACCAAACCCAAAACTGCAAAAGAACCGGAACATTACAATTATCCGTTTGAAGAATGGTATCAACCACTCACCATTCGTATGAATGCGGTAATCCTGTACCGTAATGACGGAACCGGAAATTTTGATTTGAAAAATGAAGAAGAAAAAGCTTTGTTGATGGAATTTTTAGAGAAAGCAAACCAAGTATATTCCAATTTCCAAAAACCTGCTGATTTGACGGGTTGCTATACCGGAACGGATTTTATCAAAGATGCAAAAATCCGGTTTGACTATCATTTGATGGAAGTCAAAAACACCTATTATTGGGATTATCTGAACAGCGGAGCTCTACCGGAAGAGAAAAAATTTGGCGGATTTTCACCATCGGAAAGATGGTACATCAAACCATTGGACGACTCTATTTCCAAACTCAATCTTCCCAAAGCTATCAATGCCTATTTTACCCAAAACGGAAAAAGATTTGATGATTTGGTGCGGAAAAAAGGAGAGGGACATGACGTTGCTGGAAATTTAGCTGCACAACTTCCCTCAACCTCCAATTTAAAACGAAGCTCGCAAATTCATGCTCCCAATCGGTATTTGGCGTATTTGTTCCAACGATACCAAGCAACTAAAGAATATAACCAACCCTGGTCTACAACCAAAAATTGGTGGAACACGCCTGCCTTTGCGCATGAAATCGGACATAATTTAGGGTTGAGCCATTCCAGCGAATACTATGGTTCCAATAAGTGTAAGTATTCACTCATGTCTCAAAAACACGATCACCCTAAAAACTGGTTGCCACCTACTGAGATCAAAAAAATACACTGGAACCTGACCCGCACCAATTTGATGCAGTTCGTAACGCCGGAATCAGCTTATGGAGCACTTTGGATATTAAATGAGGATACGGTTTGGGATAAGCCCAGAAGGTTTTATCATAATTTTGAATTGGCAGCCAATGTGACTTTGACGATTTCAGAATCCATCATTTTACCACCTCAGGCTTATGTCAAGCTCAACAAAAATTCAAAAATAATTTTTCAGGGAAAAGGGAAAATCGTGGATGCTTACGGAAAGGAATTTAAAAATTTTGAAAAACACAGAAAAGCAACAATTATTTTCAATTGAATTTAAAGAAGCAATTCTCTTGAAATTGATACCTTTGGTCAAATTTTTTTATGCATCTACCTTCCGCTTCCAAACTGATTTTTACTGCTAAAAAAGCCGGAAATACGGATAGTTTTTTTCGGTTACTGTTCAATTCCAAAAGATACAAACACAAAAAAAAGCAAGGCAAAATCACAGTGGCCGATTTTATGCCTGAAACCTATCAGATAAAAACGGCCAAAGGAAAATCCGAATTCAAAATGCGGACATTTAAGGGTGATATTTCCATCTTCAACGAGATTTTCTGGAAAAAATCCTATCATATACCGAAGGAATTGGTTTCCCAACCCAAAATCATTGTGGATCTGGGAGCGCACATCGGCTTTACTTCGCTTTATTTTTCAGAACAATTTCCGGATGCTCAAATCTTTGCGGTGGAAGCTTCCCGACAAAATTTCGGATTATTGGAATTTAACCTGCGGAATTTCCCAAACATCACCCCAATACACGGTGCGGCTTATGTGCGTGACGGATTTATTTTATTTGACGAATCAGGTCTTTCTTATAACAACAAAATCAGTGATCAGGGTGATCAGGTACCGGCTCTTTCGGTCAATTCTTTATTGGAAAAATATGGAATTTCAAAAGTGGATCTGATGAAAATCGACATCGAAGGATCAGAAGAATTGATTTTAAAAGAAAATACGGAATGGCTGGAAAAAACACAAGCCATTGTGATCGAATTGCATCAGCCTTATGACCTGAACCAATTAAAAAATGACTTGGAAAAATTTGGATTTGAGATACTGAAACCTTCAGCAGAAAACGGTTTGAAAAATATAGTTGCCGTCAAGCGAAATCAATAAGAACTGAAATAATCTTTGAATTTCTCCGGAATCTTTCGGTTGAATTCGATTGCTTCAAACCGTTCGACATAAGGTTCTTTTGCTTTGATAACACGACAAGGATTTCCCACCGCAATGGAATTAGATGGAATGTCTTTGCTGACTACTGAACCGGCACCAATCACGACATTGTCTCCGATTTGAACGCCCGGAAGCAAAACCGAATTTGCACCTACAAACACATTGTTCCCCACTCTTATGGGTTGTATTACATCATGGATGGAATGATCATTATGGTTGTGATTGGCCGAAATGATCGCCGTTCCTGCACCGAAACCAACATTGTGACCGACTTCTAGACCCATATTGGCTTGAATGTAAATGCCATTGTTGTCTCCGGGATCGCTCATGATACCGGTTTTGATTTTTTCAGGACTTCCAACTTTTGAAGTAAAATGAACCGGCCAAGGAACATGTCGGTTGATGCCGATTATTTTCTGCGGAATGACATATTGGAAAAACATCTTTCGGTAGCTGAAATATCCATATTTTGGCCGATAATATTCCGGATAAGCCCAATTTACCAGCCATCCAAATGCATAGAAATCCAATTTCTTCTTCCAATTAACCTTTTGATACTTTGACATCTTTTTTCAGATTATACAAAACCATTCCCAATAAAACCAAATATCCCATTCCTGATAGAATCGAGAAAATCCAAACGCAATATAGAAAATCATTTTGCTGTACACCTACATAAATCCCAACGAAATTGACCAATAATAAATAAACATTGAAAATCAGCGAATAATGGTTCTTGTTGATAACCATCACGATAGGCGCAATCGGATTCATCGCACTTCTGGCCAAAATCCAGAAAGACAATGCCAAAATATAACTTCCCAGCCCATCCCAGCTGTCCTTTAAAAATAAATCCAGTAAATAAATCCCTACCGTATTCATTAAAAACACAAACCCGGCAATAAGGGCCAGGTTGGTGAAAATCACTTTATAAGTCAGCTTTTCCAAGGATTTCGGATTGGATTGACTCAGGGAAACCGCTTTTTGAAAATAGACGCGGGAAACTGATCCCGACAACAAAACCAATGGAACGGAAAGGATTTTAAATGCCATTCCGTAAATCCCGACTTCAGCTTTTGTAAAATATAATAAGATTAAAATCGGCATAATATTATTGGCAATCGCATTAATGGAATCAGATGGATAGGTGAATTTCACTATATCAATGTGTTGCTTCACACTTTGTTTAAAAACCGGGATATTTACTCTGATCAATTGACCTTTGGAAACCCTGACATTATAAATAAATGAAGCTGTCAGCCCCACGATCCATCCATAAATCAAACCGTTTTCAGTGAGCCCCAAAAAATAAAAAACGGCTTGAAAAATCACGGAAATTACCGATGAAATCACAAACGCAGTAGAGATTTGTTTGAACAATTTGAATTTGGTAAACAAATTATTTTGAGAAAGATTCCATCCTGTCAAAACAGCTCCGATACCGGTCAACATTAAAATAAAAAACGACATTTGAAACGAAGCGAGGTTCAATAACTTTAAAATGGCCATAACCGAAATCATCAAAGTCGTGGTTACCAATGTTATAACCACAATTCCGCTAAATAAATTTCGGATTTCCTTGCTGCCTTTTTGTAAAATCATGATGTTGTCCAAACGAAATCCGGACAAAACAGGTAAAATCATAATGTAGCTGATGAACACATTGTAAATTCCGTAGCTGTCGGGACCATAATAATTGGCCAAAACCAATCCACCAACGGTTACGATAAGCTTCGAAATCGTATTGCCGGCCAATAAAGATAGGACTCCTTTGAAGTTTTTTGTCTGAAATTGTTTACGGTTAATTTTCAATGCTTCAAATAATAATTGAACAAAACTAAGAATTAACCCCGAACTTTAAACATGAAACCTGAAACCTGAAACCTGAAACCAAAAAAATCCATTTAAACTTTCTATTTTTGCCCACCTATGGAAAACATCAGACATATCTTTTTTGATTTGGACAATACCCTTTGGGATTACCGACGAAACGCCAGAATTACTCTGGTGAAATTATTTGAAGAATTTCAAATCAAAGAAAAATACGGCTATTCTTTTGACGAATTTTTTCCGCATTATTACGAGTCAAACGAACAACTTTGGGCGGATTACCGCGACGGAAAAGTCAACAAAGAAGAATTGCGCTTGCGCCGATTTCCCGAAGCTTTTGCCAATTTAGGGATTCCAAATGCAGCATTTGCGCTCGACTATGAAAAACGATTTGTAGATGAGGTGACTCTTTCAAATTATACAGTAGACGGTACAGAAGAAATCCTTAAATATTTAC
>JBEBVY010000041.1:0-19334 GCA_040392505.1 Moheibacter lacus
ACACCAAACGAATGTCTTGTCCTTCCAGGATATTTTCAATGGTTGGATCTGCAATGGTTAACGTAAGTGTATCGGAAAGCGTCATGGTATCATGCACTTCTTGTAAATTCTGGAAATCACTTTCCTTTGGGAATCCCTGAAAAATGTCCTCATTACTTGTGCATTGGTAAAATGAAACCACAGAAAGTAAAGCAATTACAGTCAGGGTTATCGGGTTCAATTTTTTCATTTCTATTTTAAATTTTATGCTTACAACTTAATAGACGAAAAACCTTCAAAATGGTTGCGTCTTCTATACTTCTTTGTGCCGGAAACAGTCCGTTACATGGTCATTGATTATACCTGTTGCCTGCAAATGTGCATACACTACTGTACTTCCCACAAATTTAAATCCTCTTTTTTTCAAATCTTTACTAATTCTGTCCGACAATTCGCTTGTGGCCGGGATATCTTTCAAAGTTTTTCTCTTTTCGTTGACTGGTTTGTGGTTGACAAATCCCCAAATATAATCGGTAAAAGATCCGAATTCTTCCTGCACTTTCATAAAAGCTTGTGCGTTTGTAACTGTCGCATGAACTTTCAGTCTGTTTCGGATGATGCCTTCGTTTTCTAATAACGATTGAATCTTCTCTTCATTGTACAGCGCGATTTTTTTATAGTCGAAATCATCAAAAGCCTCTCTGAAATTTTCTCTTTTTCTGAGAACCGTAATCCAACTCAATCCGGCCTGAAAAGTTTCCAGAATCAGGAATTCGAACTGTTTATCGTCATCCCTAACCGGTACTCCCCATTCTTCATCATGGTATTTGATATAGATTTCTTCTTTTCCGGACCAGCTGCAACGTGATTTTTCCATCTTGAAATTTAAAAACGGAAAGTTAACTTTTTTCCACAAAAAAAACCGCATTTGAAAAATGCAGTTCTTTATAATCAAAAAATGTTTTCTTAATAATTGTACATTTCTCTTCTTGAAAAATGGAAATCGCTCTCGATGATCGCGTTTTCATCACTGTCTGAACCATGAATGGCATTGGCTGCAATGGATTCCGCATATTTCTGACGGATGGTTCCTGGTGCAGCTTCTTGTGGATTGGTCGCTCCGATTAAATTCCGGAATTCTTCAATCGCATTGTCTTTTTCCAAAACCGCAGCAACGATAGGTCCTGAAATCATAAAATCCACCAATTCTCCAAAAAACGGACGTTCTTTATGAATTTCATAAAACATTTCCGCGTCTCTGCGAGAAAGTTGGGTCAATTTTAAAGCTTTGATTTTAAAACCGGCATTGGTGATATCCGCTAAAATATTTCCGATGTGTCCGTTTTTTACGGCATCGGGTTTAATCATCGTAAGTGTAATCTTTCCTGACATTTAATTTAATTTTGAGCGGCAAAAATAGTCAGAATTTGGATAAGGAGAAAAACTTAGGCGTGAAAAGATTGTTAATCTCTGTAAATCAGTGAAACAAACCTCGAATCATTGAATTCTTCTTCGGTCTGAAATTTAAATATCGATTTGGTTTTATGGTTTTCTACCTGCACAACTTCAACAAAAATGGGTTTGCGCTGCGCAGGATCAAAAAGGTTGTAAATATAAATTTCGAAGAATTCTTTGTCCAGAAAGCCGTCTGCCACGAGGATTTTATCGGAAGCCCTTGATTGATCAATCAAAGATTTATAGGGTTCTGAATTTTCCAGTTCGTTTAGCGTGAGGAATTTCCCCAAAAAATAAGCCTGATCGTTTCTGATTTCATATACTTTTAAATCCTTGTTTTTAAACCAACGGACTTCATATCGCAGGTCTTTTTTATCGGTAAGAAGCGTAAAGAGCACAATTTCATCCACCGGAAATTCGCCTGCAAGTCTGTCTGCTCTCTCTTCTATTTGGAACCTAACCGGTAACTGGAAAAGGAGATTCACCGGCTTTTCTTTTCCAAGCATAGCTGGACGGATTGGTGCAAGTTCCATTGCGATTTTTTCCATGGCAAGAGATGCCGCATCACCCAGAATAGCGTTGCTGCCCTCCATTTGTTCAACACCTATGATGATTCCTTCGCGTGAAATCACAAACTGAATTTGGGCTTGCGCATCATAAATTCCGCTTTGACGAAGTGCTTCGTCCAATCCGTCAAGTTCGTTTATCAATCTCTCCGATAATTGTTCCGACAGACAATCGGTCAAAGCTTTTTTATTGGAAGTTTCAATGTTTTCACATCCCGGAAAAACTGCCATTTCTTCAACCTGTTCGTCTATGTACAAAGGTTGTTGCTGCGCTAAGGCAAATCCGGCAAAAAGAAAAATCAGTAAATATGTAAATGATTGTTTCAAAGGAATTTATTCACAAAGATAGAATTATAAAAAAGGAAAATATGTTAAAAATTATGGCGAGGTAATATCGTGAATCTCTTCAGTAAATTTTAACGGCAACCGATATTTGTAGGCTAAACAATAATTGTTTTCAGTTTTGGCCGGTGAAACTTTTCCGGTTTCGATTGAAATTTCTTCTAATTTTTCAATTAACAAATATTCAAAAGGATTGGAGGGCTTTTCTTTCGTTTTCATTTTTAAATCTCCATTTGCACTTACATCAATGATTACAATTGTTTCATAATGTGCATCTGAACTTTCTGATTCATCATCATTAAATTTCATATCTAATTTATCAGCAATTTTATTTGCGATGTAACTTCTTGCACATTGATTTAGTGAATCATTATTATTTTCTAAGGATTCACAACCTGGAAATATCGGGACTACTGTTGGATGTGGTCCGGTGGAAAATTTTAATTTTTCATAAACCTTACAAGGTTGCTTTTCCTGTGCCTGAATAAATCCTGCAAAAAGAAAAATCAATAAACATGTAAATAGCTGTTTCAAAATTAGTTAGGATTTTTAACGTTTGATTAATTCGGCATATTTCGGCAGGAAATAGAAATCCTTATAAGGCAATTTTTCAACCCAATTTTCCTGATCATTTTCTATTAAATAAATATAAATATGGTCGAAATCGCTTGATTCCGAATAAATTTTATATTGGTTTCCATTCATCATTCCTTCCGTAATCAGGTTTCTTCCCTGATTTCTTTCGATGATGGATTTATAGGGTTCGATCTGGGCGATTTCATATATGAATGCAAAATTTCCCAAAAAGATTTCTCCGGATTTGTTTATCTCATAAACTTTAAAGTTTTGCTCTTTTGTCATTCGGATTTCATATTTCGTTCCTTCATCTTTCAAAGTACTCATCACCAACTCATTCCATTCAAATTCTGGTTCTTCCACGCTATCCTGCTGTATGACGAATTTCACCGGAAGTTGGAATACAAGATTCACCGGAGATCCATCCTCCAAAATTGCCGGACGGATCGGAGGGATTTCGTTGGCGATTTGGTTCATTGCGTTTTCCGAAGCGATGGCTAGTTCGGGTGTTCCGCCCATCGACTCTACTTGGATTAATTTTCCTTTTTTACTTACCACAAACTGAAGTTTCGTAGTGGCGCAGCTGATTTTTAATTCGTCCATTTTGTCGGAAAAATCAGTCAATTTATCAATCAGTAAATTGGTAATATTTTGCTGAAAACATTTTTGTAAAGCAGCCTTGTCTTTATTATTTATATGTTCACAACCGGGAAAAATAGCCATTTCAGATACTTGTCTGGCTGTAAAGTTGTTCTCTTCTTTAATATCCGCTGGGAATTTATCGAGTTTTTCGGTTTGAGCCAACACCATAAATGCAGGTAGCAAAAATAAAAGCATACAGAGTCTCATCATCTTAAAATAAGTGTTAAATATAATTTACTGAACTGAATATTGTCCTTGTGAAATTTTTCAAACAATTCTTCTTCTCCATTTACGAGTTTATAAGCTTCCAGTCTATCATTGGAATCCGGAGAAAAATATAATCTATACGTGTCTTTTCCGACCTGCTTTTCAGCCATTAAAACTTTACCATTAAATATTTGTAATTGTTGATATTCTTTCTCCGACATTAATTGATCGATGGATTTATATTCCTTTATAAAAGTTTCCTTTCTACCTTGGATTTCATAAACCCTGAAAATGTTATCTCGTGAAGCGGGTACTCGGATTTCATATTTTTTACCTTCAGCTTTCAAAGTAGCACCAACTATCTCATCCCATTTATAATCAACCGATTGTTGATTCTGAGTAGCGTAACTTATGGGTATTTCAAATAATAAATTCACTTCTGTTCCGTCTTCCAATTTCGCCGGTTTTATCGGATCGATGTCCTTCACGATTTTTCCCATCGCTTCCAGTGCTGCTTTAGAAAGTTCCGGATTCCCTCCCTCAACTGCAATTATGTCCTCGATTTCACCTCGGGTAGAAATTACAAACCTTATTCTAGCCAGAGCAACCGTCCATCCCAACTACTCCATTCGGTCTCCAAAATGTTTAAGTTTTAAAGTTAACTTTTCATTTAGCTTTTTAGAAATGCAGTCTTTTTGTCCTTCTTTATCAGTAGCAGCTTTATTCCCACAACCCGGAAATACTGCCATTTCGATAATCTGTTTTTCTGTAAATACTTTTGGTTCACTTTTTTCAGCGTTTTGGATCTGACCGAACATCAAAACAAAATGATTGAGCAAAAAAATGATGAATAAGATTTTTTTCATTTTATCTTTTTATTGGCTTTTTTGGGAACTTTATAGAGAATGGGAAGACTCAAATTAAAATTCATAGGTTCTCCTCCATTTTTTGCTGGTTCAATAGTGTATTTCTGATTAATTTTTGAAATGGCAATCCGCACTTGGTCAAATAATGTCTGATTTCCATTTTCTACCATTGTGATATCTTCTATTTTTCCTTCTCTTGAAACTTTAAACTTTATTTTAGTCTTTACTTCTTTCAGGTTTTGACCGCGAAATATTTCGTCCATAAAACTGGTGTTCAAACTTTCTGCTATTGCTTCTGAAAATTTTTCCGAAAAACAATTTGCTGACAATGATTTATTATCTTGAAATTCCTCACAACCAGGAAATACCGGCAATTTAAGTTGATTGTTTTGCGCATTTAAAAAGAACATTGGCAAGACTAAAAGTGTGATCAATAAGATTTTTTTCATTTTTAATTTAAAATTTAAAATAATTCACTCCAAATCCTTATTAAAAAACGCTCCCCGGTTTTCTTTCCGTTCCTGGCTTTGCGTAATGATCAGCCATGCGACCGAAACCAGATTTCGCAATTCGGAAAGTTGAGGCGATAGTAAATTCATCTTATAAATCTCTTTGACCGAACGATAAATTTCTTCTTCCTGCCATTTGGCCAGTTCCAAACGTTCATCACTCCGTACAATCGAAACCAGATCGCTCATCATGATCTGCAATTGTTTTTTCAGATAATTCAGCAAGACCATTTCTTTGGTCACACCCAGTCCTTCGTCATACCATTCCGGTACTTGGTCGATTTTATCAAATCGGAAATCATTTTGATCTACCAATTCTACCGTCTTCAAGGCTGCACGATGCCCGAAAACCATCGCTTCCAAAAGAGAATTTGAAGCCAAACGATTTGCCCCGTGAAGACCTGTATTGGTGCATTCGCCCACAGCAAACATATTTTTGATGGTGGACTGACCATCCAAATCCACATCGATCCCGCCGCATAAATAATGTGCAGCCGGAACGACCGGAATCAAATCTTTGAACATATCCAATCCTTCTTCCAAACAACGCTCATAAATATTTGGGAAGTGTTCCATAAACTTTTCCTTGTCCAGATGACGGCAATCCAGACATACATAATCATCCCCACGCAATTTCATTTCATTGTCAATGGCACGTGCCACAATATCACGTGAAGCCAGTTCTTCTCTTTCATCGTATTTCTGCATAAAAGGTTGTCCGTCTTTTGTCTTCAGTTTTGCACCGAAACCACGAACCGCTTCCGAAATCAGAAACAGTTGCCCGGACAAATTGCTATACAGCGCAGTCGGATGAAACTGAATAAATTCCATGTGGGAAATCTTTGCCTTTGCCCGATGCGCCAAGCCGATTCCGTCACCTGTAGCGATGATGGGATTGGTGGTATTTTTATAGACATGACCGCATCCTCCTGTTGCCATGAGTGTGATTTTGGAAGTAATCCGTTTGATTTTTTCCGATTTCAAATCCAATACATAAGCTCCGAAACAGTTCAGTTTGTCACGATCAAATTCTTCTCCCGGAACGTGGTGTTCTGTTATCAGGTCGATTACATAATGATGCGTCAGAAGTTCAATATTGGGTGTTTTTTCCACGACTGCCAGCAAAGCGCGCTCTATTTCATATCCGGTAATGTCTTTGTGGTGCACTACACGGTTTTCGGTATGGCCGCCTTCTCGTCCCAGATCATAAGTCCCGAAATCACTTTTGTCAAACTGTGCTCCCCAGGAAACGATTTCCCGGAATCGTTGCGGTCCTTCTTTCACCACAATTTCCACCGCTTCCCGTTTGCAAAGCCCATCTCCGGCACGCAAAGTATCTTCAATGTGTTTTTCAAAACTGTCGTTTTCAAAATCGGTTACCACGGCAACACCGCCCTGAGCGTATTTGGTGTTGGACTCTTCGCCGTCGGCTTTGGTGACAATGGTGATTTTGGTTTCGGGTAATTTTTGGGCAACTTTAATCGCGTAAGAAAGTCCGGAAATCCCCGAACCGATAACTAAAACAT
Organism: Moheibacter lacus; assembly: GCA_040392505.1. Taxonomy (GTDB): domain Bacteria; phylum Bacteroidota; class Bacteroidia; order Flavobacteriales; family Weeksellaceae; genus Moheibacter; species Moheibacter lacus_A. The sequence goes on from JBEBVY010000041.1 coordinate 6,669, forward strand.
CTGTGGTCAGCATTTATTCTGAAATATTTTGCAATATTAGAATAATTTGCCGTTCGACAAACTCACAATGACAAAAATATGGATTTGAGGATTTGAAAAATTTACAAAAAAAAACTTTGTCAAAGTTCTCATTGTAATAAATAAAACTTTGACAAAGTTGAAATAGATGGATCATTCAATTTATCCTTCTTTAATCGCTGTTTTGATGGCTTCTTCGAGCTCTTCGGAAAGTTCAGGATTGTCTTTCAGCAAATCTTTTACAGCATCCCGTCCTTGTCCCAATTTATTATCATTGTAGCTGTACCAAGATCCGCTTTTCTGCACAATTCCTTTTTCAACGCCAACGTCCAGAATTTCACCTACTTTGGAAATTCCCTCACCAAACATGATGTCAAATTCAGCTTGGCGGAACGGTGGTGCCACTTTGTTTTTCACAACTTTCACCCGAACGTGGTTTCCACTGGCTTCGTCTCCGGTTTTGATTTGAGAGACACGGCGAATGTCTAAACGAACCGAAGCATAAAATTTCAATGCATTACCTCCGGTTGTGGTTTCCGGGTTCCCGAACATCACGCCTATTTTTTCGCGCAGCTGGTTGATGAATATACAAGTACATTTTGTCTTACTGATGGTTGCCGTTAATTTTCTTAATGCCTGCGACATCAAACGTGCCTGCAATCCCATTTTGGAATCGCCCATTTCGCCTTCAATCTCCGCTTTTGGCGTCAAGGCCGCAACAGAGTCAATTACAATAATATCAATTGCGCCGGAACGAATCAGGTTGTCTGTAATTTCCAATGCCTGTTCTCCATTGTCCGGCTGGGAAATAATCAAATTCTCAACATCAACGCCCAACTTTTCTGCATAAGTACGGTCAAAAGCATGTTCGGCGTCAATAAATGCCGCCAATCCTCCGGCTTTTTGCGCTTCGGCAATGGCATGCAAAGTCAAAGTCGTTTTCCCCGAAGATTCCGGGCCATAGATTTCAATGACACGTCCACGCGGATATCCGCCGATCCCCAACGCGATGTCCAGTCCCAATGAACCCGATGGAATCACCCCGATGCTGTCATCTACTGCTGAATCACCCATTCGCATTACCGTTCCTTTTCCGTAGGTCTTGTCCATTTTGTCCAAAACCAGCTGCAATGCTTTCTTTTTATTATCTAAATCGCTCATTTTAATTGTTTAAAGTTTAAAGTTCCATGTTTAAAGTTGATTTTCAAAATTAAAGGTTAAAAATGACAAAATACGTCGCTGAAAATATTTTTATTCACAAATTTGGTCATAAATAATTATACAAAACAGCTTATACAGAATACCTTTAAAGTCCCAAAATCTGCTTTGCGTGTTCTTTGGTTTTAACTTTTTCGATGACGTTTTCAATGATTCCTTTTTCATTGATTATAAAGGTTGTACGCAAAATTCCGTCGAATTCTCTGCCCATAAATTTCTTGGGTCCCCACACGCCAAATGCTTCAATTATTTTCTTGTCTTCATCAGCTATTAACGGATAGTTCAAATCATATTTTGTTGCGAAGTTTTTTTGTCGTTTTACCGAATCGGCACTTACACCGATGATTTCATATCCTTGGGCATTTAAAGCTTCTTCATTGTCCCGCAAATCACAAGCCTCAGCTGTGCATCCCGGCGTACTGGCTTTCGGATAAAAGAAAACCACATATTTTTTTCCTTTGTAATCGGTCGATTTAATGGTTTCTCCATTTTGATTTATCCCTTCAAATTGGGGTGCTTTATCTCCTTTTTTTAACATTTCATCACGCTTTATGCTTTAAGCCGTAAGCTTAAGGTTGTTTTGTACAAATTTACCTAATTTTACCCAACAAAAAGACATACGACTTATTGCCTAAAGCCTAAAGCTACACAAATGAGCTACTTTAAATTTTGTCCGAATTGCGCTTCGCAAAACATCGCATTTGAAAACCACAGAAGATTTGAATGTTTTGACTGCGGAATGGTTTATTATCAGAATGTGGCGGCTGCCGTTGCGGTTATCATCGAAAAAAACGGAGAAATTTTATTTACCGTCCGAAATCGTGAACCCAAATTAGGAATGCTCGATTTACCGGGCGGATTTACCGATCCCGACGAAACCTCTGAAAAAACTTGTCAGCGCGAACTGAAAGAAGAACTCGATTTGGAAATTCCGTTGGAGAATTTCACCTATTTCAAATCCCAACCCAATGATTACCTCTACAAAGGAATTCCCTACAAAACAGAAGATTTGATTTTCGTGGCGAAATTTCCAGAAAATGCAGAAATGAAATTGGAAGCAGAAGAAATCGAATCGGTGAGGTGGATAAAAAAATCGGAAATCAAATTGGATGAAATCGGATTTGATTCTTTACGGAAAGCTGTTGAAGAATATATTGAGATGGAAGTTGGATGATGGAAGTTGGATGTTTAATTAAAATCAACCAAATCAAAATCGGTTATTATTTATTTGTTTTGAATTCAATGGCTATAATCTTTTTATCCAAAAAAATCCCGACCGAAAAAGAAAACTTCTAACTTCTAATTTCTGATTTTTGATAAAGGAATAATTTTTGTGAATTTTCACTCGTTATGAAAAATTTAGCTTTTGCTTTAATCGCAATTTTGGTGGTTTCCTGTAGCACCCAAACTGTTTCCGTGGATTATGACCGTCAACAGGACTTTTCCCAGTTGAATGAATACAAATTTGAATTCGTAGAAAATACGATGAGCGAATTGGACATCAATAGGATTCAGTCTGCCGTTCAGCAAGAATTAACATTAAAAGGAATGCAATTCAATGAAAATGCAACGGTAAAAATTAAAATCGTTCCGGAGGAATACATCTCTGAAAGCCGGGATTCGCAGGTTGGAATAGGATTAGGTGGCGGAAATTATGGTTTCGGGACTTCAGTCGGAATGAGTATTCCGATTCATTCCGAAAAGCTAAACCAACGTTATCTGGTTTCGATTTTTAATCCGGACAACCAATTGGTTTGGGATGGTCGTTTGGACATCCAGATGCCGGCCCATGCAGGTCCGGAAATCATCGATGCCAATGTTAAAAAAGGCGTCCAGAAATTATTTAAGAAATATCCGCCGGCGAAATAAGTGGGTGAGTGTTTGAGTGGATGAGTAATTGAGCGAATAGTTGGAAAATCAAAAATGTCATTCCGAATTCGAGTTTTTACTCTCTTGCCCGAAATGACATTCTGATGGGTATTTTGAAATAATGTTATATACTATTTCTTGAGGCTTTTTCCGCTTCTTGTGCTGCTTTCTCGGCTTCACGAGCCGCTTTTTCCGCTTCTCTTTCTATTTTTTCAATTTTCTCTTTCCATTCAGGAGAATTGTAATATTTTTCAATTTCAGCTGCTTTTCGCTCAATGTTTTCTATGCTCTTTTTAAATTCAGGAGAATCGTAATATTTTTCGATTTCGCCCGCTCTTTTCTCAATTTTCTCAATTTGGGATTTCCATTCAGGTGAATTGTAATAATCCTCTATTTTTTTTGCATTTTTTTCAATTTCTTCGATGTGTTTTTTCCACTCGGGCGAATTGTAGTATTTTTCAATATCCGCTGCATTTTTCTCAATTTTGGCAATTTGAGCTTTCCATTCGGGGGAATTAAAATATTCTGTATCAATATTTACATTCCCCAAACCCTCGCGGATCTTCAAGCCCAAATCGGCTGCATCGATTCCGATTTTTGCAATTTGGTCCAAATTTAATTTGCTTAAATCCAGCACTACATTATCAGTTCCATTGATTGTAATTACACTCGGTTTTTTAGAAGGAATCGGCGTTACTTTCATTTTTTGTTCGGGCGACATTTGGGCATAAACCTCGTTCATCAGTTTTTTATCAAGTTTTGAGGTGTCGATTTTTTTGGTTTTGTTTCCGTTTTCATCTTTTACGATTACGGTCGCTTTGCGGACTTGTTTTTTGTATTCGCGGAAAAGCTCTTTGGAAACTCCTTTTCCGGGTTCAATCTGAGCAGAAACTTTTTCGCTGAAAGCCAGCATTACTACTACCAATAAAGGAATGCTGAAAAATTTCAATGCGATGGTTTTGATTTTTGAACTTTGTTTGGTCATCATAATCAATCTTTTTTTGGTTACTAAATAATTAAAGGAACTGGAAAGAGAAGTCCGGTTTCTGATCGGAATTTTTTCCAGCAGCAAATGCTGGTAAGCCATCGTGTCGAAATGGTGGCTCAAAACCTCTTCGTCGGCCAGAAATTCATGGTTGATCCTAATTGCTTTTCTGTAGATGTAGAAAAACGGATTGAACCAGAAAAAAATCATCAGAAATTCCACGAAAACCACATCCCAAGAATGCTTCTGTTTGATATGCGCAAATTCGTGGTAAAAAATTTCGGACTGGATTTTTTCGTTTTCTACATCTTGTTTCGAAACAAATAAATAATGAAAAAAACTAAATGGTGATACATTCTGATTGATTTTCACCAATGTAAATCCTTCTTTTTTAATTCTTTCGCTTTGGATAGCCAATCGGTTAATTCTCCACAAATTGACAAAAAACCGAATCAAAAATACCAAACTAATCAGCAATCCGATCACACCTATTATCTCCATCCCACTTAGGTTTTGCAAGAAATTCGTTTCTTCAGAAAATCTTTGTGCCGAAACCACTGTTTCCGAAATAGGAATTTGAACAGTTCTCATTTCAACTGGTTGAGAAAGGGCATGACTTTGCTGGATTTGCGGAATAAATTCTTCCAATTGAGGAGTAGAGAACTCCCGGATTCCCAGTTCCATAAATGGAATCGTAAAAGAAAGAACCAAAGTTGCGAGCAGATAAAAACGGTTGAACCGGAACATTTTTTCCCGCTGCAAAACGAAATGGTAAAATCCGATGAACACGGCGGAACAACAGATGATTTTAAAAATAATTTCCATTATTTTTTACGTTTTTGAATTTCACTGTCTACTATTTTTTTCAAATCTTCTAATTCCTTCTCGGTCATGTTGGCCGATGAAGTAAAAAAGGAAGCAAACTGCAGAGTCGAATTGTTGAAGAAATTCCGGATCATCCCTTTCATCTGACCCGAGAAATAATCTTCTTTTTTTACCAATGCAAAATACCTTCTGGAGTTCCCGAAAACTTCATAGTCCACAAACCCCTTTTCCTGCATACGTTTCAGCAAAGTCGCTACTGTAGTAATGGCAGGCTTGGGCTCGGGATAATTTTCAATGATGTCTTTCAAAAACGGTTTTCCTTCACTCCAGATGATTTCCATCAATTCTTCTTCCTTTTTGGATAAATTCATTTCTATGTTTTTAGAATTAACTCTACAAATGTAGAATAAAAATTGAAAACACCAAATTTTTATAATAGACGACTGAATATTTCTAATTGTTACAGTTCTAATAGACCTAAAATCCAAACAGGGTTTGAAGCCCTTTTAGGGCTGAGCCAATGTTAAGAATTGCATTTCCAATGTTAAGTTTTCAATTTGCGCTTGTTTCAATGTAAACTTAATGTTAATTTTACATTAATTAAATGTAATCAATTATTAACTTTAAAATATAACAAGATGAAAACGAATATATTAGCCTTTACTTTAATCCTTATTTCAGGCTTGGCTTTCGGTCAAAATAAAATGGAAAAATGCAATAAACTGGCACAAACAGAACAAAAAGTTTGTAAAGACAACGTGATTACGCATATCATTTCCGATTATGTGGAATATCCGGAAAGCGCATTGGAGCACCAAAATGAAGGAACGGTTTATGTTCGATTCGCTACCGATGTAAATCAAAACTTAAAATCTGTTCGGGTTTTGGGTGATTCCGATGAAAGTCTTGCAGCAGCCGCGCAAAAAGCCATTGAAAAATTTGCAGATGCTGAAGGAAAAATGATGTTGACGCAAAACGAAGTGTACCGGATTCCTGTGAAATTTGAGTTGGAGTAAACTCCTCTAACCCCTCCGAAGGAGGAAATTTATAATTACAATGAACCTCGAAGTGAATTTTCTTTGAGGTTTTTTTTTTACAAAAATTTAGGAAACCTGTTCTGACTTTTGAACAGGATTCAAAATCCCTAACTTCTCAATCGCTTTCTGCACCGATTTCACTTCTTCAAATCGCAACATCAATGTATTTTCATCCTCCTTATTTTTGGAAGCTTTTTCTTTAAATGTTGCCAATCTCGGGTTTTGATGAAGTGTAGAAATAATGTTTTGGAATTTAGAAGACTGGAAATAATCCGATTGGGGTTTGCTGATGAAATACGCCAGCATCACGCCTTTTTTCAGCACAATTCTTTCAAAACTCAAATCTTTGGCCATCCATTTCAATCGCATGCTCTCCAGCAAGTTGGAAACTTCTTTTGGATATTCCCCAAAGCGGTCAATTAAATTATTTTCAAATTGGTTCAATGCAATCGCATCTTCAATTCCGGCGAGTTCGTTATATAGAGCCAATCGTTCTTCCACATTGTTCACATAATCATCGGGAATCAGAATCTGCAAATCCGTATCAATCTGGATATCGGACACATACACTTTGTTATCGGGGTTTTGTTCTTCAAACAAATCTTTGAAATCGGTTTCTTTTAATTCTTCGATGGCTTCGTTCAGAATTTTCTGATAGGTATCAAATCCGATTTCCGAAATAAATCCGGATTGTTCCGCACCCAACATATTTCCGGCCCCGCGGATTTCCAAATCTTTCATTGCAATGTTGAAACCGGAGCCCAGATCAGAGAATTGTTCAATCGCCTGCAAACGTTTCCTGGCTTCATTTGTAAGTGTGGAAACCGGAGGTGAAATCAAGTAACAAAACGCTTTCCGGTTACTTCGGCCTACCCGTCCACGCATCTGATGCAAATCCGCCAACCCGAAATTCTGCGCATCACCAATCAAAATCGTATTGGCATTGGGAACATCCAAACCATTTTCTACAATGGTTGTGGAAACCAAAACATCAAACCTTCCTTCCATAAAATCCATGATGACTTTTTCCAAATCATCACCCTTCATTTGGCCGTGACCGGTTGCGATTTTTGCATCGGGTACCAGTCGCTGGATCATTCCCGCAATTTCTTTTAGTGTTTCAATCCGGTTATGGATAAAAAAAACCTGTCCGCCACGCTGCAATTCATAAAAAACAGCATCACGGATTTGTTCTTCATTGAAACCGATCAAATGCGTATCAATCGGTTGACGATTTGGCGGAGGTGTTTTGATGATGGATAGATCCCTTGCGGCCATCAGTGAAAACTGTAAGGTGCGCGGAATCGGCGTGGCCGTCAGCGTCAAAGTGTCAATATTGGAGCGAAGCGTTTTGAGTTTGTCTTTTACACCTACGCCGAATTTGTGCTCTTCATCGACAATCAATAAACCCAAGTCTTTGTATTTGACATCTTTATTCACCAAACGATGGGTTCCGATGATGATATCAATCTTGCCTTCGGCTAATTTTTCAAGGATTTCTTTTTTCTGCTTCGCCGATTTAAAACGGTTCAGATAGGCAATCGTGACGGGCATTTCTTTCAATCGTTCAGAAAAAGTTTTAAAATGCTGAAAAGCCAACACCGTGGTCGGGACCAAAACGGCGGTTTGTTTTCCGTCAGTTGCGGCTTTGAATGCCGCCCGGATCGCTACTTCGGTTTTTCCGAACCCGACATCCCCACAAACCAATCGGTCCATGGAACGCTCACTTTCCATATCGGTCTTTACATCTGTGGTAGCCTTTAGCTGATCGGGCGTGTCTTCGTACATAAAAGAGGCTTCCAATTCATTTTGCAAATAGCTGTCCGGGCTGAATTGAAATCCTTTCTGCGTGCGGCGTTTGGCGTATAATTTAATCAAATCAAAAGCCACTTCTTTGACTTTTGTTTTGGTTTTATTTTTTAAATTTCTCCAAGCGGGCGAACCTAATTTATTGATTTTTGGTTCGGCTCCGTCCTTTCCGGTAAATTTGGCGATTTTATGCAGCGAATGGATGCTGACATAGAGAATATCGTTGTCACGGTAAATCAGTTTAATCGCTTCCTGTTTGCTTCCCTGAACATCAATTTTCACCAGTCCGGCAAATTTCCCTACTCCGTGATCTATGTGTGTCACAAAATCACCGATTTGAAGCGAAGTCAGTTCTTTTAGCGTAATCGCTTCTTTTTTGGCAAATGAATTTCTGAGATTGAATTTATGATAACGTTCAAAAATCTGGTGGTCGGTAAAACAAGTTATTTTTAAGTCTTCGTCTATAAATCCCTGGTGAATTGATCCGATGACCGGAACGAATTTGACTTCTTTGGCGATGTCTTCAAAAATATCATGAAACCTTTGTACTTGTTTTTCACCCGAACAAAACAGAAAATTGGTGTAGCCTTCTTCTGTTCTGGAATTAAATTCTTCTGCCAGCAAATCAAATTGTTTGTTAAAAGAAGGTTGTGGTTTTTGGTTCAATTTGAATGCTACCGGATTTTCAAAATAAGATGACAAAGAAAATTCAATCACGGGGAATTTTTTTAATCCCGATTTGAATTCGGCTTCGTCCAAAAATAATTCTTTTGGCGAAGCATGTTTAAGTTCACCTGTCAATTTGTTAAAAGCCTCAGATGCCAAGTTGAAATTTCGATAGATGGCCGATTGTACAAGCTGAAGGTTTTTGGCCAGCACAATGGTTTTGTCGGAAATATATTCAAAAAAACTTTCGCGGGTGGCAGCTGTAAATTTATTTTCCAGATTAGGAACAATCGTAAAGCTTTTGACTTTTTCAATGGATAACTGCGTTTCGATATCAAAAGTCCGAATGGTTTCCACCTCATCTCCAAATAAGGAAATACGAAAAGGTTTCTCTTCTGAAAACGAAAAAACATCGACAATTCCACCTCGAACAGAGAATTCTCCCGGCTCCGAAACAAAATCTACCCGATGAAATTCGTAAGAAAACAACAGTTCATTCAGAAAATCAATGTCAAGTTTATCATGGACTGAAATTTTCAATGTGTTTTTATTCAGCACCTTACGCGTTACCACCTTTTCAAATAACCCTTCGGAATAGGTGATGATAATCCGCGGTTTTTTGGCACCGTTCAGTGAATTGAGCACTTCGGTCCGCAAAACCACATTGGCATTGTTGGTTTCTTCAATCTCGTAAGGTCTTCTGTGGGAATCCGGTAAGAACAGAACTTCTTCTTTTGAGAAAATATTTTCCAGTTCGTTGAGCACATAGGCCGCTTCTTCCTTGTCGTCCAGAATCAGCAAAACCGGATTTCCGGATTGTTGCATGATCTGGGCGGTGAAAAAGGTTAGCGAAGAACCTGCCTGACCGTTTGCATGGATTTTCGAAATTTGTTCTTTTTGGATTTGGGCAATGGAATTCTGTACGAAATCGGAAGATTCGTATCTTTTCAGAACATCATGGAGGATTTTTGTTTCCAAAACTTGGGCAAAGATAGTATTTTGACGGAAGTTGAGTGTGGGAAATTGGACGATTTTAAATCAGTTTAAAAGAAAAAAACGAGACTCTCCAATGCGTGAAGCATATTTCATTTTTCCATTCTCGTCCGGTAATCCATAGTTTTTAAAATTTGATTTGTATATCGTATCAACATCCTTTCCTATGTGTTTGGTTATGTAAACATTTAGTTTCGATTTTTCAGTCAACTCCATCATAGTATGACGGTTATACATAAAACCTTCGAAATATTGGGAATCTTTCTTTGTCAAAAATTCATCGATAGGAAGTGTTCGGTCAACTTTATACTGTTTTTCGTTTTTGTAAACAGTTTTATTGTTAATCAAAATATAGAAATAACAATCCACGCTTGAAAGGGACAATTTGTATACGGGCTTATCTTCCGGTTGAATAAAAGAAAGATTGAATAGTCCGATGACCAATAAGGAAATAAGCGATTTCATTTATTGAAAACGAAATAACCTACTGTTTATTTTGAATTTTGTTTAATTCGAATTCGATAGAACCACCGATGGAATGCGGTTGGACTTCATCATCATCATAAGGAAAAGTCGGAAGTTTGACTTCTTTTATCAAAATAGTAGTATCGGAAGTTATTTTTTCCAATTTCAGATTGACATAGGCCTGAGTGGTTTTAAGCGGCATTTCTCTAGAAATACGGATCATTTTCACATCAATTTTTTGTTCTCCGCTATCGGTAAGTTCTTTATTGATGTTGAGGTTTTTGGTCACCATTTGGTAAGATTTTCCGTCCATGACCATTTTTTCATTTACCATCACTTGAAAATGACACCCTTTTGCCACCAAAGACAGTTCGTATTTGTCTTCCAAATCAGGATTCTTTACAAATGAGAGGAAAAAAAAACCGGTGATCAACAACATTAAAAACCTTTGCATATCAAAAAACTAATTTATTCTCTAAACTCAACGAGCGAAATTAGAAAATAGTTTGTGAAATAGGTTTTAAGAATTCTAAAAGGTTTGTTAAAATAACGCCGATCGCTAACCGATTTTCACTGACGTCATAGACAAAGAACCTGCAATGCAATGATTATTAAATACTTCCGTTTCTTCTTTTTGATCCTGAAGACCCAAGCTATACATCAGCGGATAATAATGGTCAGGCGTCGGAATGGCTAATTTTCCGGATTCTCCTAATTCTGAAATATTAAATAATTTAGAATGTTCTTTTTTCTCAATTATATCTACAAATTTTGCATTCATCTCTTCTGCCCAGTCAAACCCGACATTTTTATCAATATTTTTCCAATCCACCATCCGCAGATTATGAACCATATTTCCACTTCCGATGATTAAAACTCCTTTTTGACGTAGTTGGGCTAATTGTTGGGCTAAATTATAATGATATTGTGCCGGTTTGAAGTAATCTATACTCAATTGCAAAACGGGAATATCCGCACCAGGAAACATATGACGAACCACCGTCCAGGCGCCGTGATCCAGCCCCCATTCGTGATCCAACCCCACTTCTGTAGTGCGAATTTCTTTTTGAATTTGCTTCGCTAATTCGGGACTGCCCGGGGCGGGATATTGCACATCAAAAAGCTCCTGCGGAAATCCCCCGAAATCATGAATCGTTTTGGGGAAGTCCATTGCAGTAACATGCGTTCCATTGGTCAACCAATGGGCGGAAACGACCAAAACAGCACTTGGCAGATCCATCGACTTTGCTGCGTTTGCCCATGCTTGGGAAAATTCATTGTCAAGGATTCCATTCATGGGTGAACCATGGCCGATGAAAAGAGCAGGCATTTTCTCATCCCGTTCTTTGAATTGATTGATATAATTTTGAAATGCTAAATCCATAGTGCAAATTTCACTCTTTTTCCGCTAATTGGTCATTGACATAGGATAGGATTTCACCTATCATCCAACCTTCTTTGGGTTTTTGGCATCTGACTGATTAGAACCAAAAAATTCAAGATAATGTTAAATCCCATTAAAATCAGTCCATGCAATGTCGGCTGGGACCAAATGTCACCGGAAGAAAAAGGAAGACATTGTTCACTCTGCTCTAAAACGGTAGTGGATTTCACCCAAATGAAAAAAGAAGAAATCCAATTGGAACTAAAAAATTATTTTGCCCAAGGCCAAAGCGTTTGTGGTCATTTTTTGGCAAAAGATGTGGATGAGATTGTCGTGGAAGTGCCGGTTCAATTATTTTCCAAACCAATGGGTTTCCATAGACAATTTGCATTAGCCATTTTAATTGTGATGGGTACATCTTTGGTCAGCTGCACGAATGTGAACGGAAAACGAGAAAAATTAAAAGAAGTCATCATTACCGAAAACCTAAGAGGGATGGATGAAAATTTGGTTGAAATGGATACTTTAAAAAATGACAAGGATTCACTGCCGGTTAAATTGGGGGAAATTGCTCCCTTTCCGGAAGAAAAAGTTCCTTCTCCACCCGAAAAGCTTCCAAATGAACCTTTGACAGGAGTGAGCATCCCTCTTGATGAACGCATGACGGGTGGAGTTGCGATAGTTGATCCACCCATAGTTGGAGAATTTTCTGCTGGAAACGACTCGATTCGTATCAAAGAAAACTGCGCATTGCCGGAAGAATCAGATAGTTTACTCAACCCTGTGCCGAAAATTATGGGAAAAATTGCTGTGCAGATGTCAGAAAGAAAATCAAAATAGTGGAGTCGACGAGATGAGTTCTTAATTATGTAGCGTGTTTTGGGAAGCATTCATGTTTTGTCAAAAATAAAGTACCGCCTATAGAGTCCATTGCTTTTTGATCAGCAGATAATTCTTTCATTTTTACAAATCCAAATCTTCTTGATTCTTCTGTGATTTTATCAATAACTATTGCAGCTGATGTGATATTCCAATGCTATGTCCGGGAAAAATTTTATTTAGCTGAAAATCTGTTGGCTAACGGCTGATGTTTGATACAAAAATGTTTAGGTAAATAAAATATTTGGTTATCAATAAATCTAAACCAACCAAAAAAGATGAACATTTCGTGATTTCGTTAAATACCTGAACAAGGTACTCCTTTCATTCGGAAAAGTGTCGAATTATATCGGAATTATTTGGAATCAAATAGGTTGATTTCTGAAAGAATGCTTCGTCTAAATTTTGGTTAGACAATAAAAAACCCTACCTTGGCACGAGTATTCCACAAGCTGCATTAATTTTTGAAATGTTGTTTCTGTCGTATGTCAATAAAACAACATTCAATTATGGCTATT
>JBEBVY010000042.1:0-18355 GCA_040392505.1 Moheibacter lacus
TTTCTTTTTCCTCACTTCAATCTCTTAAAGCGGGTGCAAAGGTAAGAATCTTTTTACATCTACCAAATTATTATTTGAAATGTTTTGAATATTTTTTGAATCTTATCGCAAAACACTAACAACTAATAATTTACAATGAACTTCTCCTCTGTTTCTTTTTGTCCGGATCATTATCCTTACAAAAAGGACTGCAAATATAGGTTGGGTTATAGATACAAACCAAATCTTTTTTGTCTTTTTTTAAAAGTTTTTTGCAATGGTTTTTCAGATTGCTTATTTACAAGGTTTTAAGCGTTTGGTTTTTTTATTAAAATCTCAAATGTCTGTGAATTGCACCAAGGATGGAGGCATTTGTTTGAGCTCTCCCGGGAGCTTTGTGGACGGGAAGCGAGTGCCGAGAGCCTGATCCCGTTATTTGATTTTCTTTTGAGAAATCAAATAACGGGAGGTGCCCAAGATAAGTTTAGCGTTATTTTTTAATTAGTTTTTGTGTTTTGCTGACATTGCCGGAACGCAGATTGACCAAATACAAACCGCTCGGATAAGTTGAAATATCGATTTGGGTGGTGTTTTCTTTTATGGTTTGGATTAATTTTCCTTCTGCCGAATAAATGGAGATTTCGTCAATCGACTTATTACTCACAATATTCAGAAAGTCTGTAGCCGGATTGGGATAAATCGATATGTTGACAAGATTCTGATCGCTAACTCCCATCGTTTCTCCTACGATTTTAAAAACCTGGCTTGAACCGGCAATATATAGTTGTCCTGTAGTATCTTGCCCGAAAGTTGTAAAATTACTGGCTGTGTCGGTCAAAAATTCCAGATTATTTTCTTCGTCCACCCATCCGATTTGACCCGAGCAATAGTCGGCAAAGAAATATTTCCCTATTAGATTTGCATAAGCAGTACCTCTATAAACATATCCGCCGGTAATGGAACATCGGCCGCCGGAATGGTTATAAGTGGCAACCGGAAAAGTCATGGTGTCGGGAGCCGCACAACCGGTCGTATTGTATGGGTTATCTCCTTCATAGCAACGCCAGCCGTAATTCAATCCAGCCTCAGTAGAAGCCTGTTTATTGATTTCTTCGATGGCGTTTTGACCCACATCTGCTATCCAAACATCATTTGTTTCGCTGTCAAATGAAAATTTCCATGCATTTCGTAAACCGAAAGCCCAGACTTCGTTCGGAAAACTACCGGAGAGCACAGGATTGTCATCCGGGATTGTGTAGTCTTCTCCACTGACATCAATTCGAAGCATTTTTCCCAATAAAACAGTCGTGTTTTGTCCGTTATTATTGGGATCGCCGCCACTTCCACCATCACCCATGGAAATCCAAAGGTATCCGTCCGGTCCGAAATTGATACAGCCACCATTGTGATTTCCAAATGGTTGTTCGATGGTAAGCAAAGGATCTCCATCAGGATTTGCCACATCCGGGTCATCGCTTACTGTATAGCGGGCAATTACCGTATCACCTGATGTATTGGTATAATTGATATAAAATCTTCCGGTAGTATCATAATCCGGTGCAAAAGCAAGACCTAATAATCCTCTTTCACCCCCTGTGGAAATAATACTGGTAACATTTAAAAATGGAGTTGGATTGATGGTTCCGTCGCTGTTTAAAATTCTGATCAAACCTCCTTGTTGTACTACAAACAAGCGATCGTCACCGGCAGTTGCAATTTCTACAGGTGCAGAAAATCCCTGCGCAAATAATTCCAATGTAAATTCCTGTGCCTGGGAATAAACAAAGAATCCCAAAGCTAAAATCGAAAAATAAAATTTATTCATAAATATATCCTTTAAATGTGTGGATATAAATTTAGAATAATATTTTGAATAAACTGTTAAGGTGTTGACGTGGAGAGCTGAATGAGCTTTCCGTTTTGGAAATGATGCCCGTTTAATCCAAAATTGAATAAATAATTGGCCATTTCTACAGCGGTAATGGGAGCTTCATATCCGGGAAAAGCTTCCTGAAGCATTTCGGTTTGAACAGCTCCGAGTGCTATGCAGTTGATTCGGGGTTGATTTTCGTTGAATTCCTGCGCCAGCAATTCAGTCAGGGTAACGATTCCGGCTTTGGAAGATGAATAAGCCGCCAATCCCGGAAACTTTACCGAGCCTTGCACCGCCCCCATCGTTGTAATGTTGACGATGTGTGATGCAGAATTCATTTTATCTAATACCAATTGTATGATTCTGAAGGGGGCTTTGTAATTGACCGAAACGGAATAATCAATATCATTTTCCGAAATTTCTTCAAAAGGTTTGTTGACCAGAAATCCGGCGTTGTTGTATAAAACATCCACCTTTTCCCAGTTCCGCAAAGCACCGAGAATCATATCCAGATCCCCGGATTTGGAAATATCCATGGGTAGCATGATCAATTGCGAATTGTTTTCAAATTCAAATAATTCCTTTAATTTTTCTTCATTGCGAGAAATAGCCAAAACGTTGTTTCCGTTTTGGAGATGGACTTTAGCCAATTCTCTTCCGATCCCACGGCTTGCACCTGTTATGATGATGTTTTTTTGCATACTCAATGACTATTAATTACGGTTCTAAAATATCCTTTTCCTATATGCAATGACTTAAAATTGTCTAAATCTGTTTTCTCAATTTTAAAGTCTACATATCCATATAAACTATCATTTTCAGAATAGTGTTTTTTTTCTAAAATTAAGTTTTGATAAAGAATCTCTTGTCTAGGTTCTTTCAATGAAAGTTCATCAGTATAACCGGCCTCTTTAATCAAAAACTTACCTTTTTTATAGTAGATAATAAATCCTTCACCACCATAACCATTAGAGCTGATTGTTTGTATTTTTAACAAGTCATTATCAAAGAAAGCATTGCATTTAGCTGTAAATGTTCTGGAAATATCAAAATTTAAATCTTCAATTACATATTCTACTCCACTGGATTTCGCAACAGAAGAATCTACTATTTCGTTAAAGTCAAATACTTCTAATTGTGAATCAAGTAATTTAAATGTTGGTTCTAATCTAATGGTTGGGTTAATTTCAACATCTTTCCATTCCTTAGAAATTCTGTTAGAATAACAAGATACATTAAATAATAGAATCAAAATAATAAAAAATTTCATAAAAAGTCATGTCTTTTCTGATAGCGAAATAATCAGATTATTTATTGTAAAAAAATCTTTATTTTGAAATATAAGCTTTGAATCAATAATTTCAACTTTCATCTCTCCTTTATCATGTACCTCAAATCCATTCCGCTCCAGTGCGTGTTTGACCCAATAAGCCAAATCGCTTCCATCGCTTATCAAACGGATCTTTTTCGTTTTTGGATGCTGAAACTGAAATCTTCCGGCCTGATAGTCAAATTGAATTTTCTCTTGAGAAAGCTTTTCAAAAATCCTCTGTTCGTAAGCGATTTGCTCCGGAAATCCGGAATGGAATTCTCCATTGTCAATCCACCAAAGCTGATTGGAATTCTGCAATAATAATTCAATCTGATGTGAAGCCACAATAAAAGTTTTTCCTGTTTCCTGCGACAGTTTATAAATCAGTTCAAATATTTTAAACTGGTTTTCAATGTCGAGATGCGAAGTCGGTTCGTCCATAATGACGATTTGGGTATCCTGCACCAAAGCCCTTGCAATCATGGCCATTTGAAGTTGTCCGTCGCTGAGTTCATTGGCAAAACGATTTTTCAGATGTGGAATTCCTACCAGCTCCAAAGCATTTTCGATCATTTGAATTTCGGAGGAATTTAATTTGGAAAACCCGTTTCCATAAGGCAGTCTCCCCAAAGCGACCAAATCAAAAACCGGAATCGCAGGCGTCTGGCTGAGTCTTGAAAAAACGACCGCAATTTCTTTTGCTCTTTTTTGAACATCCCAATTTCTTATGTTTTCCGAATGGATTTCCACCTTCCCTTCCAACAAAGGCTGCAAACCCAAAATGGATTTAATCAGCGTACTTTTTCCTGAACCGTTTTTTCCTGCCAATCCGACCATTTCACCTTTTTGAACGCTGGCGGAAATACCCGAACAAACCGGTTGGGAATAACCGATAGAAAGGTTTTTTATATGGAAAAATTCGTGTTGCATTCTATTAATATTGCATAGAGACAGATTCTAATCCGTCTTTATAGTTGGTATTTTGAACGGTTCAACAAAATGCTCATCACAATCGGCGCACCGATTAAAGACGTAATAATATTAATCGGCAAACTTCCGTTGGGAAATATCTGTGCGATCCAAGAAAACAAAAGCATACTGAAAATCCCTAAAAGCACCACCAGAATATACAATTGAATGATTTCTGTTCGTTTAAAAAGAATCCGGCAAATGTGCGGAATCGCCAAACCTATAAATGCTACCGGACCTACAAAAGCCGTTGCTGAAGCGGTTAAAACCGCTGATGAAATCAATATAAGCCAGCGCGTTTTTTTGATGTTTACGCCCATAGTATGCGCGTAATTTTCACCAAGACGCATTCCCGAAATTCCTTTCAACGTAAAGATTGAAATCAGAATCCCAAGCAAAACCATCAGTGTAAAAACACCAATCTGTACCCAGGAAAGCCCTGACATGGAACCGAAAGTCCAGATCAAGTAGGTCTTGATTTTTTCAGATGGAGCGAAAAACTGCAGAATGCCGATCAAAGCCGAAGCGAGTCCGGCAATCATCATTCCCACAATAATCAATCCGGCTGTGGAATTAAGTCGTGAGGAAAAGAAAACGATGATAATCAATCCCAAAATTGCACCACAAAATGATGCCAGACAAAGCAACCAAGGATTATTCAGCATAGAGCTAAATCCCAAAACCGACGAAAGGAAAATCACTGTTCCCACACCCAAACCCGATGCTGATGTTATCCCCAATACGGATGGGTCGGCCAGCGGATTCCGGAAAAGTTCCTGCAATAAAAGGCCGCTTACCGGAAGTGCTATTCCGGCCAATAGGGCAGCAATGGTTTTGGGTAAACGGTAATTCACAACCAGGTTGTGCGCTATATCATTTTGGGAAATATCTAAAATTGAAACATTTGCATTGCCCATGTTAAGATTCAGGAAAAACATTCCCAAAATCAGTAGCAGCAATAGGATTATGATGAATGAATACTTCAATCTCGCTTGTTTAGGGCAAATATAAGGCGAAGTTCGAAATGTGAAATTCGAAATCCGATATCTAATCTTGTCAAGGTAAATTTCAGGGATGAAGATAACCTTGACAAGGTTTTTCACAAACATTTCCTAACTTTGATTCATGCCAAAACTCCAGATCAAAAACATGGTTTGTCCGCGTTGTAGCATGGCGATAGAAAATGTATTGGACGAAATGAAAATCGAGCCAATCGAAGTCCGGTTAGGTGAAGTTTTACTTGCCGATGAGCTCCACTCCACGCAAGAATCAGAGTTCAAAACCAAAATCGAAAAACTGGGATTTGAATTACTGGATGATAAAAACGCAACGATTATCAACCAAATCAAATCCATCATTATTGAAACAATTCAAAATCCGAAAGAACAAAGCGAAAATCTTTCTGAATTGGTCGCCCATAAGCTGAACAAAGAATATTCGCAGCTCAGCAAGCTCTTCTCTTCCACTATCGGAATCACGATCGAACAATTCGCCATTTTACAAAAAATAGAAAAAGTAAAAGAACTCCTGATTTATGATGAATTGAGCTTAAAGGAAATTGCTTATCAACTGGCTTACAGCAGTTCGGCACATCTTTCTGCCCAATTTAAAAAGGTGACAGGTTTGACGCCGAGTGAATTTAAGAGTTTGGGAAATTTAGAACGAAAAGGGATTGATGTTTTTTAAAGTTTACACGTAGTAAAACCATTTCAATTTACACGTGTAATTTAATTTTAAATTCATAATTTTGTAATACAAGAATTCAATTTATGAACACAAAACTGACATTAACAATAGAAAAAAGCGTCATCGAAAAGGCAAAAAAATATGCCCGTGCACGGGAAAGAAGCCTTTCCGCACTGGTTGAAAATTATCTGAAAGCATTGGTGGATGATGGCAATAAAAAAGACGAAGAACTGACCCCAATCGTCAAATTGCTCAAAGGTTCGTTCAAAATGCCTGAACATTTTAATCATAAAGAAGAACTGACCGATCGTTTGGCTGAAAAATATTTGTAAATGGACAAAATCCTGATTGATACCGATGTAATCCTTGATTTCTTTTTTGACCGCAAGCCTTTTTCCGAAGATGCTTCCAAAATCCTGAGTCTGTGTGAAAATGGTAATTTAGAAGGATTTGTTACCCCTGTCATGTTGAGCAATGTTTACTATCTCCTAAGAAAAATAGCCAGCCATCAAAAAATAATAGACAACCTGAAAATGCTGATGAACATTCTTGAAGTTTCATCGATTAATAAAAAAACCGTCTTGGATGCGCTGAATTCTGACTTCAAAGATTTTGAAGATGCTTTGCAAAATTATGCTGCTCAAAATGAAAAAGGAATTAAAATCATCGTTACAAGAAATACCAAAGATTACAAAAATAGCCGTTTGGCTGTAATGACGCCGGAAGACTATTTGAGTACAATAAAAAATGAGTTTAAAGGTTTTGGATAACTCAGAACGAAAAGGAATTTACAACATATAACTCTTCCCAAAAATTCTATAACTCCCATTTAAACAATTAGCCCGAACTTTGTATAAGAATTTGTAGTTATGGCAACAGATGAAATTATTTATATACCGCTTGAAAATGTGGACAGCGAGCATTGCGCGATGATCGTTGACAAAGGTTTGAGTGAAATCCCTGAAATCTCAGAACACAGCGTGGAACTCAATAATAATCGGGCAAAAATAACGGCCAAAGATCCGGATGAAGCCATTCCGCTTGCGGTTCAGAAAATCCGTGATCTGGGCTATGATGTCCCGACCGTGAAAAAGCGCTATCCGGTTTTAAATATGAGCTGCGCTTCCTGTGCTTCGAGTTCACAGAACATTCTCAAGATGCAGCCCGGCGTAGTCGATGCCAAAGTGAATTATGCCAATACCGAAGCGGAAATTGAATTTATTCCTTCGCTTACCGATGCGCATAAACTCAAAGAATCTTTGCAATCGGCAGGCTATGACCTGATGATCGATGAATCGGAAGAAGCCAAAGACAGCCTAGAAGAATTGCACCGTAAGAATTATGAAAATCTGAAAAAAAGAACCCTTTGGGCGATAGTGCTCGGTATTCCATTAGTGATTATAGGGATGTTTTGGATGAATTCCCCTTCTGTTAAAATTTTTAATTCTCAATTTTTAATTTCCAATTTATTGATGTGGGCACTGTCCACTCCAATTGTTTTTGTCTTTGGGAAACAATTTTTTGTGGGAGCCTGGAAACAATTGAAACACCGTTCCGCCAATATGGATACGCTTGTCGCAATGAGTACCGGGATTGCTTATTTGTTCAGCGTTTTCAATACCTTATTTCCCGAATTCTGGCTCAATCGTGGATTGGAACCACATGTTTATTTTGAAACAGCAGGCGTGGTAATTGCTTTTATTCTGATCGGAAAAGTCTTGGAAGAACGTGCCAAAGGAAATACTTCATCGGCCATCAAAAAACTGATCGGAATGCAACCCAAAACCGTGACAGTCGTTCACGAAGGCGGTCATCAAATGGAAATGCCGATTGCTTCTATCAAAACCGGAAACATCATTTTGGTCAAACCCGGAGAAAAAATTGCGGTAGATGGGGAATTGATTTCGGGAACTTCTTTTGTCGATGAAAGTATGATTTCAGGAGAACCGGTTCCCATTGAAAAAAGGCAAGGTGATAAAGTTTTTGCCGGAACGATTAACCAAAAAGGTAGTTTTCAGTTTACGGCAACCAAAGTCGGTAGTGATACTTTATTGAGCCAAATCATCAAAATGGTGCAGGATGCACAGGGAAGCAAAGCACCGGTTCAGAAACTGGTGGATAAAATTGCAGCTGTATTCGTGCCTGTTGTGGTGGTGATTTCGGTAATTACTTTGATCGCTTGGATAATGCTGGGCGGACAAAATGGTTTTACACAAGGACTGATGGCGATGGTCACGGTTTTGGTGATTGCCTGTCCGTGTGCGTTGGGATTGGCTACGCCGACTGCGATTATGGTCGGGGTCGGGAAAGGTGCCGAAAAAGGAATTTTGATCAGGGATGCCGAAAGCCTGGAATCGGCACAAAAAATCAACGCAGTTGTATTGGATAAAACCGGAACCATTACGGAAGGAAAACCTGTCGTAAATGAATTGGTTTGGTTTAATAATTCTATGGAATTCCAATCTATCCTCTACTCCATCGAAAAACAATCGGAACATCCGCTGGCCGATGCGATTGTGAATTATTTGGATGCAACTCCGCTGGCTTCGGCTCCGCTCAGCCACCGGGGCAGTGAATTATTTTTAAAAGGAGTTCAGATTGAAAATTCCTCGGGAAAAGGGATTATTGGAAAATACGAAAACGAAACTTATTTCATCGGAAATCCGAAATTCATTGAGGAGCAGCAGCTTTCAATCTCTGATGAAATCCAAAACTGGATTGATAAAGAATTGGAACAAGCCAAAACCGTCATTTTATTTAGTAATTCCACCAAAATTTTAGCCGGAATTTCTATTTCAGACGCTATTAAACCATCTTCAAAAGAAGCCATTCAAAAGCTGCATGACCTTGGCATCGAAGTGTATATGCAGACCGGGGACAATGAAGCCACGGCAGCTGCAGTTGCCGGAGAAGTCGGAATTGACCATTATCGTGCAGGTGTTTTGCCGGAAGACAAATTGAATTTCATCAAGGAATTGCAAGCCAAAGGAAAAATCGTGGCCATGTCAGGTGATGGAATCAATGACAGCGCGGCTTTGGCACAATCCAATGTAGGAATCGCGATGGGAAAAGGAAGCGACATTGCCATAGAATCAGCGAAAATGACCATTCTTTCAGACGATTTATTAAAAATCCCGGAAGCCATAAAGTTGTCCAAACAAACGGTTTCGACCATCAAACAAAATCTGTTCTGGGCATTTATTTACAACATCATCGGTATTCCGATTGCAGCGGGTGTTTTGTATCCGGTGAACGGATTTTTATTGGATCCGATGATCGCCGGAGCGGCTATGGCGCTGAGTTCGGTGAGTGTGGTAAGCAATAGTTTACGGTTGAAATGGCGGAAGTAATTTTCCCGCAGATGACGCTGATTTTCGCTGATTTTTCATTCTATTTCTGCGGTGATTTGCGATGTCTGCAGATTAATTTTACTCGCTCATCATTTTGAGATATGCAGATCACCCATTTACTGCCGAATTTTATAAATTATTCACTTTCCTAAAAATTCCATTTGAAATGTTATCTACATTGAAATTTACTAATAATCCTAATTTCAGATTTGTCAATTTTAAATAGGTCAAAACTTGTTTATGATGTACTTCTGCTAAATTTTCTACAGATTTTACTTCGATTATAACTTTTTGATTTACCAGCAAATCCAATCGAAATCCCACTTCTAATTTTTCCTCACTATAATAAACCGGGACAGGAACTTCGGAAAGCACTTCTAAACCTACAGATTTCAATTCATACCTGAGGGCTGCAACATAAACGGATTCAAGCAAACCCGCACCTAAATTATTATAAACATTAAATATAGCTCCTCTTATTTTGTAAGAAATTTCATTTTCAGTCAGATTCATAAGTTGGTTTTTGATTCTCAAATTTAGAAAAAACAACCAAGATTTCTGCGAAAATCAGCGTTATCAGCGGAGAATTTTCTACCGCAGATGGCACAGATAATCGCAGATTTTTCTCTGCGGCAATCTGCGATATCTGCGGGAACAATCATCCAATAAAAATTACTATTTAAAATGTTGTTTCACTTCCGGCAAAACCCTGGAACCATACAATTCAATCGCCTTCATCATTTCTTTATGCGTAGGTCCGCCCACGTCGATATGGGCAACAAACCTGGTCAATCCAAACATTTCGATAGTTTGAATCATCTTTTCTGCAACCTGATGCGCATCGCCCATGAACAAGGCGCCTTCCGGGCTCATCCCTCCTTGGAACTGCATTTTTGTATAAGGTGACCATCCTCTGTCCTTCCCTATCCTGTTCATTTGCGCAGCATAATACGGGAAATAATGATCCAATAATTCCTGTTGGGAATCCGCTAAAAATGTATGCGAATGCACCCCAACCTGCATTTTTTCAGGATCGTGTCCAAACTCTACGTATTGCTGTTTGTAAAATTCAATCAAGGGTTTGAACTGTTTGGGCATTCCACCGATGATGGCGAAAATAATCGGTAATCCTAATCTTGCTGCTCGCACGACGGATTCGGGTGTTCCGCCTACCGCAATCCAAATCGGCAGTTCATGTTCAGGTCTGGGATAGATCGTTTGATTGACAATCGGAGCACGGTGTTTTCCTTCCCAGTTGATGACTTCATTTTTATTCAGTTCCAGCAATAATTCCAATTTTTCTTCAAATAACTCATTGTAATCCTTCAAATCATATCCAAACAAAGGAAACGATTCGATGAAGCTTCCACGCCCGGCAATGATTTCGGCACGTTGATTTGAAATCAAATCAATTGTGGCAAAATCCTGGTACAATTTCACCGGATCGGTCGAACTCAAAACACTCACACCGCTGGCCAATTTTATGTTTTTTGTAACAGTAGATACTGCGGCCAATAAAATTTCAGGCGAGGAAACCGCATAATCCGGACGATGGTGTTCACCCATCGACAAAACATCGATTCCCAATTCATCAGCAAGTTTAACCTGTTCAATGATTTCGTTTAATTTCCGGCTTGCCGGTTGGTATTTATTTGTCTGTTGATCAAAAGTAAGATCGCCAAACATTCCGATTCCTAATTCCATCATTTTTAATTTTATACAAATTTAAACCGGAAATAAACCCTAAACATTGATGAATGTTAAGTTCGAAAAAAACAAAATTAGATTAAATTAAGTTCTAATTAAATTACTTCAAAGATTTCATATCAATCACGAAGCGATATTTCACATCGGCTTTTACGACCCTGTCCCATGCTTCATTTATGTGCTGGATGGTGATCATTTCCACTTCAGGCAAAACCTGATGTTTTCCACAGAAATCAAGCATTTCCTGTGTTTCACGAATTCCACCAATGAGTGAACCTGCTAAATTTCTTCTCTTACGAATTAAAGTTCCGCCGTTTAGATTGGAAAGCGGTTCAATGGCTCCAACCAAAACCATGGTTTTATCAAGCTTCAACAAATTTAAATAAGGATCGATGTCGTGATTTACCGGGATGGTGTTGAGTAAAAAATCAAAAGAAGCGGCATGCGACTTCATGGCATCCCAATCTTTTGAGATCAAAACCTCATCAGCTCCTAATTTTTTAGCATCTTCGGCTTTTTTCCCCGAAGTAGTAATCATCACGACATGAGCGCCCATTGCACGGGCAAATTTGATCCCCATATGTCCCAAACCACCCAAACCGATGACACCTACTTTATTTCCCGTTTTTATGTTCCAATGACGAAGCGGCGACCAGGTTGTAATCCCTGCGCAAAGTAATGGCGCGACTTTGGCCAAATCCAGATTATCCGGAATTTGTAAAACGAAGGATTGGTCCACTACAATTTTTTCTGAATATCCGCCAAAAGTATGACCTCCCGAAATTTTGTCGGGACTTCCATAAGTAAAAGTCGCTCCGTTTTCACAGTATTGCTCCAGACCTTCATCGCAAGCCGGGCAATGCTGACAGGAATCCACCATGCAGCCCACGCCTACTGAATCTCCTTGTTTAAAACGGGTGACTTCACTCCCTACTTCCGTAACCTTCCCAATTATTTCATGTCCGGGAACTACCGGATATTTGGCCGGGCCCCATTCGCTTCTTGCGGTATGGATGTCACTGTGGCAAACACCGCAATATAAAATTTCGATGGCAACATCATTTGGTTCTAAATCTCTGCGTGAGATGGAAAGTGCAACCAGCGGCTCTGTGGCGGCATGATTTCCAAAAGCTTTTATTTGATTCATCTTATTTTATACATAAGTTGTATCAAAAGTAATCCTTCTTTTGTTCAAAAGGAAGGATTTCATACGTTTCACAAAATAAATCCCGCATTTCCTGAAACCATACTTATCATCTAAATGATTGTCTGTTAAATTTGAATAAAAATCAATGATATGAACTCAATTTATAAACCATTTGCCATTTTATTTCTAATCGGACTTTTATTCTCTTGCAGCGGATGCAATTCAGATGATGAATCCTCGCCGGAAGCCCCTCCTGAAACAGAAGAACCGGGAGATCCGAATCCTTCGCAACCCGCTTTGGATTTGCTTAATAATTTAAAAATCAATGCCAACCAAGGTAAAATTTTACTCGGCCATCAAGCTACAACTGTAGCCGGTGTGGGTTGGCGGCTTTGGGAGAGACCTGATTTCAGCGATTTTAAAGCCGTATCGGGAAAATTTCCTGCTCTTTACGGATGGGAATTTTCTCCACGTCCTGATAATCAAAATGAAACTTTTGATTATGTTACGTTTGATGTAACCATCAGCGAGGCCAAAAAAGCTTTTAATCGTGGTGGAGTAAACCAATTTAATATACATCCCTATCGTTTGGATAATAACGGAAGCAGTTGGGATGCGGCCCCGGGTCTTGTGTCAAAAATGATTCCGGGTGGAGAATTACATGATGCCTATAAACAATTGCTCGACAAATATGTTTTGGAATTTTCAAAATTGAAAGACAACAGCGGAAATCCGATCCCTTTCATTTTCCGTCCGTATCATGAAGCCAATCACAATTGGTTTTGGTGGGGAAGCACCGCTTGTACAGATGAAGAATATAAAACTCTTTTCCGTTTTACCGTCCAATATATGCGTGGAAAAGGATTAAATAATATGTTGGTTTGTTATGCTCCGGGCTATTTCCAAAATCAGGCAACTTATATGGCGCGCTATCCGGGTGATGATGTGGTGGATATTTTGGGATTTGATGGGTATTATGGAAATAATAACGAAAATGGAACGGATTGGCAAACACTGAAAAATCATTTGACCAGTTTAAAATCAATCGGTGAAAATAAAAACAAATTGGTCGTTTGGGCAGAAACGGGAGAAAAGAATTTGGACACAGATGATTATTTTTCCCAACTCAACCAAGCCATCACAGAAACCGGAATCAAACCCGGATATCTGATGTTTTGGGCCAATTATCAAGCCAACGAATTTTATGTTCCTTATGAAGAATTGAACAATGATGCTTTAAAACAAAATTTCATTGATTTGGTCAATATGGACAAATTCCAGGCTGAAGGTGAAAATCCAAACCTCTATAACTAAGCAATTTAAACTCTAATTTAAATGGAAACTTATATAATTAAGTTTCCATTTTTTTATAATGAATTTCACAAATTATATCATTATAAACGAATTGGGATTCGTACTTTTGAAAACAGAATCGGGTTCAAATCTTTTATAGAAATCAGGGTAATTCCCCAAAAAATAAAACCATGAAAAAATTAATGTTGCTTTTCATTTTTCCATTGGGCATTTTCTTGTCGGCACAAACTACAGAAGAAAAAGAGTTGGAAAACCTCATCACCTCTTTTTTTAATGACATTTTCAGTGAACTGGAAACGGAAAAAATTCCCCAATATCTCACACCGGATTTTGTATTGTTTGAAGATGGAGAAATTTGGGATTATAATAAAAGTGTCAATATGGTCAATCAGCTCAAAGCCCAATTTAACAGTGAAGAAAACAAAAAGCATACTTTCCGCCGCATCAATTCCTTTCAATTTATGAAAACAGAAATCGATGGAAATACAGGTTGGATTTATTATGAAAATTTTGCCGATTTCATCATGGATGGAACGAGTATTTCGAAGATGCATTGGTTGGAAACTGCTATTTGTATCAAAACAGCAGATGGCTGGAAAATCCGTT
Organism: Moheibacter lacus; assembly: GCA_040392505.1. Classification (GTDB taxonomy): domain Bacteria; phylum Bacteroidota; class Bacteroidia; order Flavobacteriales; family Weeksellaceae; genus Moheibacter; species Moheibacter lacus_A. The sequence continues at coordinate 13,944 of JBEBVY010000042.1, forward strand.
TTTTACATTCGAGCCCGGTTAAAGAAAAATCAGAAAATTAGTTCAAATGAATCGATATAAATTTAAAACAAATATCAATTGTGGAGGATGCGTTTCCGGTGTTACGCCCTTTTTAAATAAACTGGAAAACACAAACTGGAGCGTGGATACAGAAAATCCCGATAAAATCCTCACCGTAGAAACGGAAACTGTTTCGGAAGAAGAAGTCATCAAAATGGTTAAAAAAGCCGGATTTGAAATTGAAGCAGTATGATTTTCGTAATGGCTGTAACAAATTAGAAATTATTACAACTTATTCTTAAAATCAATAAAATGAAAAAATTAATTTTTTGCTTTACCCTTATTTTTTCCGGAATGCTTTCTTTCGCACAGGAAAAACCTCAGTTTCTGGAAGTGGATTATCAGATGGAAATGAAATTTGATTTTGAACAAATAATGTCTAACGTGCCCGCACAATGGAAATCACAGGTTGAAGAACCTTTGCGGCAGGAAATCAAAAACGGAATTTTTGTGGATTACAAATTGAAAACCAACGGTACGGAATCTGAATATAAAATGCAGGAAAAGATTAATAATGACCAAACCCCTGCCGGAATAATCCTATCACAGATTACAGCCATGGACAAAGAACCTTTGTACAAAGACATCAAAAAGCAATATTATCTGAAACCTTATAATGTGGGAAAAGCTTATCTGATGAAAGACAGCTTGCAAAACATCAATTGGAAAATTTCAAAAGAAAAAGAAAGCATCGCCGGATTTGATACTTACAAAGCCACCGGAGTGATGAATGATTCTATTCCTGTAACAGCTTGGTACACACCAAAAATCAATATAAAAGATGGCCCCGATAGATTATGGGGACTTCCGGGACTCATTCTTAAAACCGAATTTGAAGCAAACGGTGCCGGTATCATTATAACTGCTACCAAAGTGGCGGTAAAGGAAGAAGAGATTAAAATCAATAAACCCAGCAAAGGACAAGAAATTTCCGAAAAAGAATTTTACGAAGAGATGAAAGCGCTTCAGGAAAAATACAAAGACATGTATGGTGGTGGAGTTGATTCAGAGTAAATTTCTTTCAAACATTATCTTAAAGCTGTCTTCGGGCGGCTTTTTTATTTTTCTTGAATGTCCATCATAAAAGGACAACCCAAATTAAAGGGAGAACCATAAAGATTAACACATTCATCTTTATCGTCCGGTACACCATCCAAATCCGAATCGGTCGATTTCAGTTTATCAAAATAAGCCGACAATTGCTGGTTGGTTTCCAACGGACAGCCCAAATTAAATACAGATCCCGGTTCATTTGGGCAAGCATCCCTCCTGTCATGAACACCATCCAAATCCATATCCATAGATTTATCTGCTAAAGTTGCTTGTTGTTTGGAACAGGAAATCTGGCAGAATAAAAAAAGAAAAAATATGTGTCGGGCTTTGATCAAGATTTTAAAATTTGCTTTTACCAAATTTACTCCAATACTTTAAATACTACACGCCTATTTTCAAAATTTTTTGTATCATCACAAACCGTATGTGGCCTGCATTCCGGATGACGCAATTCTTTGTCGCCCTTCCCGACTATTTTCAATCGGTTGATATCTACACCTTTTCCTTTTAAATAATTGAGAACTGCTTTTGCACGGTTGATAGAAAGAGCTTGGTTATATTCGGGAGATCCCGCCGCATCCGTATGGCCTTCAACTATGTAGTTTTGCTGTTGTTGGTTCATGATGATTTCAGCTGCTGTGTCCAATTTTCCGTAAAATTCGGATTTGATAACATAAGAATCAAAATCAAATTCGATTCCTTCCAACTGTCGGCTGATTTCCAATGCAATTTTTTCTTCTTTCGTTTTGGGGCAACCCTTACGGTCATTCGTTCCTCTATCAAACGGACATTGGTCAGTCGTATTGGGAATCCGGTCAAAATCGGAATCAAAATCATTTTGAAAAGTCAGTTTATTTTGGGGATTTTCATATAAAGACGTCTTCCTGCCTAGGTTTCCGTTAAAATTGATATAATTTTCTTCTATAAAAGAGGTAAATGGCGTGGCTATGTTCAATTCTTCTCCCAATTTGATGATTTGATTTCGGTATTTCCCGTCTTTTATACAACGTTCGCCGCAGCGTTCTTCTTCTTGTAAAAGAAAATCAATTTTCTCCCTTGCCCACAAATATTTTAAAATAAATAAGTCCTCGTTGTTTTTTTCCTGTGGAAGGGAAAATTCTTCTCTATAAGTTTCCTCTCCGTCAATTCCGGTCAAAATCAGTTTTGGTTCACGCATTCCGCTGCATTCTTTGCTGACAAAACTGGAAGACTGACTGGATAAAAATCCTTTAAACTGGTTGGGATAAGTTTCCTGTAAATTCAATTCACGTGACTGAACCTGAATGTTGCGCAAAAGCGGAGTTCGAATCAAATTAAAAAAGCGATCCAGTTCTTCTTTGGCTTCCGGTTGTTCCGTAATTAAAACCGGCTCGGTTCCCATGGTATTGGCCAATTGCTGAATGGTTCTTCTGTCCACATCATACCCTATCCCAAACGTAAAATACTGCGCATCTTTTAAATTATTTTTCAAATTCAAATAAAGTGTCCGGTCTTCCAATAATTTTCCATCCGTCACCAAAACCACAATCCGGTTAAATTCTTTGTCGGGTTTATAACTGTATACTTTTTGTAAAGCTTCGCTGAGTTTGGTTTTTCCGGTTCCTTTTTGCTGATTGATGGCATGGATGGCGATCGATTTATTTTCTTCTGTCGCATGAACAGATTCGGCTGAAAGAAAATCGCTCCCACCCGCAAAAAACAAAATATTGAATTTTTCTTCAGGTTTCAAATCGTTTAAAATACGGGTAACCAATTCTTTTGAGGTTTCGATAGGGAATCCTTGCATGGAACCCGAAATGTCCATCACAAATACATATTCGCGTGGCGCAATTTCCTCCGGTTTGATCACCTTTGGCGGTTCCACTACGCCCAAAATATACCGACAACCTTTGTCTTCGTAAACCAACATTCCGGCTTCCGCCTCCTCTCCTCTTGATTTATACATTAATTCGATGGGTTTTTCCCAATCTTTTCCCGCATAATTGAAAATCTGGTATTTCTTCGAAACTTTTTCAGGTTGTAAAGAATGGGAGAAAACCTCCGAATCAAATATAGGCGTTGAGCTGATGATGTTGATCCCAAAGGTAAATTCTTCCAGATTATTTTGATATTGAGGCGCGATATAGGAAGGAAGTTGCAGCGATTTTAAATCTTCATCTTTCTCTAAATTCTGCATGTATTTCAACACCACTTTTACTTCTTCCCCTTCCTTTTCTATGGGAATTTTTAATTGCAAAAATTCAGAATTAGTACTGTGCATCAAGGTGATTTTTTTGCGCTTTTTATTTTCAGCCACCACTTGTTTGCGTATGTTATCCATGTTTTGGGCGTCAAGCGAATAAATTTTATCGGGCAAATAAATCATCAATTCATACAAAGAAGTTTCCAACCCTATGGGAAATAAATAAGATGCCGATCGGGTATCTGAAACTTTAAAAATCTGATACAAACGCACATCTGCAACGGTTCCCACTACGTTAACCTCCAAAGACTGTTGCTGCAGTTCCAAGTTTCCGATTTCTGAAAAAAGCTGGGGAATTTGTTTTTCTTGCGAATGGACAATGAAACTGAAAAGAAAAAATAAGATAGCTAAAAATCGGTTCATACGTAGAAATCACGGCAATTTACTCAAAATTGATTGAACGGAAATGTTAGGAAAAGATTTAATAAAATGTTTTTTACATTTGAACGTTAAATTTAGGTTATGCCATTTGAATTCACTGAAGTTGAAAGAGTCGCGGAAATTTCAGCCAAAGACTTTCAAAAATATTATGTAAAACCTCAGAAACCGGTTGTAATAGAACGAATTACAAAGGATTGGCCGGCGTATGAAAAATGGAATTTTGATTACATCAAAAAAATAGCCGGAGATAAAATCGTTCCGCTTTACAACAACGATCCGGTGGATTATTCCAAAAAAGTCAATGAGCCTGTCGCCAAAATGAAACTCGACGAATATGTAGATATTCTCCAAACGCGGCCCACTGACCTACGGATTTTTTTATACAATCTGATGAAGGAAGTCCCGGCTTTACAACAAGATTATGAAATGCCCGATTTGGGACTGAATCTTTTCAAAAATTTGCCTATGCTCTTTTTTGGTGGAGAAGGTTCCAATGTTTTCATGCATTATGACATCGATTTGGCCAACATTTTACATTTTCATTTTGCCGGAAAAAAAAGATGTGTGATCATTTCTCCCGACCAGTCCAAATTCATGTATAAAATTCCTTATTCGGTGATATGCAGAGAAGACATCAATTTTGATACGCCCGATTTTGACAAATGGCCTGCTTTAA
>JBEBVY010000043.1:0-17413 GCA_040392505.1 Moheibacter lacus
TTTGTTCAAAATCCTTTTGGTTCACTACTCTGGTTTTGGAAATGCTGTCGTGCCATCCGGTTTCTCCCAAAAAAGAAAAAGGTTCAAACGGAATAAAACGACACAAAGCACGAATCAGTGCTTTATTAAAATTTAAATCTTCACCATCTATTGTTACCGCTTTGGTTCCGGTAATAAACTTCGCGATAGTTTTACCTTTAAAAAGATATTCTGTCAAGGCATAATACAAGACATAAACCAAAAGTGATATTGCCAACAACCCCAAAGCTAAAATAGAAGACTCGTAATAAGCATCTTCTATTAACAACATGGGAATAAATATAAAAATATACTGAATGATGCCGGCGATGAAATAATCAATCAAATAATTTACAAATCGCAATCCTTTTGAGGCAACAGAATGTTCTACGGGGTCTAAGTAATTCATGGTCTTAATTTTTCACAAGTATACGTTAATTCATATACTTTTCAAATCGGATGATGTCCGTTTCTTGCGGTAAGGCTTTGTCCGACTCGATTTTTTCAAAAAGAAATTCGGTCATTTGGGGCGCGAGCAAAGTCCCGCGAGTTCCCATTCCGTTTAAAATCCAAAGGTTTTGATGATGAGGATGATTTCCTAAAACAGGTCGCCGATCAAGGATGGTTGGGCGGATTCCGGCTATTTGTTCCATAATTTCATAATCGCCGCTGTAAATTTCTTCCAGATAATTCTGAATTTCGGCTTTTCCTTTTTCCGTAATTTCATACGTCAAATCATCGCGGTCATAGGTCGAAGCCGTCAAAGCCAAATCATCCTCCAGCGGCAATAAAAAATTATAAGCTTTCCAAACCGCTTTGGGAATTTGGGTTGCCGTTTTGATTTTCAGCACTTCACCTTTCACGCCTATGACCGGCAAATAATTAAAAAATGGATTTTCAAGCACCCCAAATCCTTCACAAAAAACGATGCGTTTGGCTTGAATGTCCCGATATTGAACATGGTTTTCATGAAATTGGATTTCGGAATAATCGAATTTTTCATTCCGGAATAAATGCTTTTCCTTCAGATAATTCTGAAATAATTCCAAACAATTTCCCAAATCAATCCTTCCGGTTTGTTTGACTTCTCCAAATCCAAAAGGAGCTTGAATTTCAGTAGAATCTACAGTATGGATTTCCGGATTTAAAAAGGGTTTCAATTCAGGTTGAGCGGCTTTTTTTTGCCAGGTTTTGATTTCGTCAGCATTTTTAAAAATCCGATAAGTCGGGATTTCTTCGATGAATTTCTGGTTCAATAATTTCTCAAAACATTGAAAATAATCAAACATTAGTTTCAATTGTTCTTCCGCATTCCAAATCAAGGAAAACCGTTTTAAAACAACCGGATTGTAAATCCCAACGGCAACCGAAGAAGCTTTGTTTTTATTTTCATCGATGACCAGAAATGATTTCTTTTCTTGTAAGAGTTTCAATGTCAGACAACTGCCTGCCACGCCCTGACCAACTAAGATATAATCCAGCATTATTTTATCCTTATTATTTTATCCGATAAACGATTCAAAATTAATTATATTTGGTCTGCAACAACTAAATAATTAACACACAATGAAAAAAATTTATGTATTAACCCTACTGCTATTTGTGAGTTTTGCCTTTGGGCAAAGCCGTATGGTAGCAAAAAAAATTCAATCTCTGAATGCCAAAAGCCAAGCATTTACGGGATATGATTTGTTTTCAAAAAACAATGACATGCAAAAAGCATCCAAATTCCTGACTTCTGCTTCAGATGTCACGGTGCTGAACATCAACAATCAACAATTGGGACAAATCATGGAAGAGGCTCCGGAATATATTTCGATCGCCGTTCCTTATCAAAATGAAATGGTGGAAGTCCAGATGTACAAACAAAACATTTTAACAAATGATTTTAAGGTAAAAGATGCAGACGGAAACTTTTATGATTATCAACCGGGTGAATATTACCGCGGAATCGTAGCCGGCGATTATAATTCCATCGTGGCCATCAGCTTTTTTGAGGACAATGTGATGGGTGTGATTTCGACTACAGAAAAAGGAAATGTGGTTTTAGGGAAATCGACCGACAAAGTGGATTATATTTCTTATTCAGATAAAAACCTGTTGGGTGAAAATCCTTTTGTATGTGGTGTGGATGATTTAGAGTTCAACAAACAAATGGAGCAGCAAATCCAGTTTGACCCGAATATGGAATACACACCCAATTCGACACAATGTGTAAAAATCTATTATGAAGTGGCATATCGACCTTATTTACAAAATGGCTCTAATTTGATTGCAACAGTAGATTGGTTAACGGGAATCCAGAACAACATCAGTACACTGTATAACAATGACGACATCAGCGTGGCACTAAACATGGTGAAAGTCTGGACATATGACGACCCTTATGACGGAGATTATGGTCAAAATTTAGAAGAATTCGCACAAACAGTAACGGATTTTGAAGGAGACATCGCCCATTTAGTGAACTATCCGACCACTACAAGTGTTGCTTTTTTAAATTCGCTTTGTACAGACTGGCGTTATGCTTATTCCGGGATTTCCATGAATTACGCACAGGTTCCGACTTATTCTTGGACCATCATGGCCATGACGCATGAAATGGGACATGGATTTGGATCGCCGCATACGCACGCCTGTGCCTGGAACGGAAACAATACGGCCATAGACGGTTGCGGACCTGCTGCCGGATATAGTGAAGGTTGTACAGGCCCGATCCCACCTGAAGGAGGAACGATCATGAGCTATTGCCATTTGACCGGTGTGGGAATTAACTTCACGCTTGGATTTGGTGATCAGCCGGCTGCATTAATCAGAAATACCATTGATTCCAAAGATTGTTTGGCTACCAATTGTATCGATACGGATGATTATTGTAATATTTCCATAGAAGAATTGAGCGTAGTACAAACCTCTGTCGATAGTTTCCAGGTAGATTTCACAGATGAAATTTCTACCGCTTGGAAATACCGGGTGTATCCGTATGGAACTACTCCTCCGGAAGCTTGGACACCATCTGACACCCATTCTTTTGTAATATCAGGATTGACCGGAAACCAGTATTATGAATTTGAAGTGATCAATGTCTGCGAAGACGGAGCTGTGGGAAGAGGAAAAACCGCCTTATTACTGGCCGGAGATTTTTGTGATGGAACTTTGTTTACCGATACCGGAGGAGAAACAGGAGGATATTCTTCCAACCAGCATATCGTGAAAACATTTTACCCTGTTTCAGGAGACAAAGTAGAATTAACGTTCCAGAGAATCGGATTGCAGAACAACCAGGATTTTATGTATGTCCACGACGGGGACAGTACCGAATCTCCGTTGTTTGACGGTGGAACGATTACCGGAAACAATGATCCGGGGCCATCTTTCACATCCACTCATTCATCTGGAGCGATTACCATTGAGTTTATTTCAAATCCTACGGTAACTACCTATGGATGGGAAGCGGTTATAGACTGTTCAGCTTTGGGAATTGAAGATATGAGTGATTCTTATGGCATTACCATTTATCCAAACCCTACTTCTGATGTGTTGAACATCGCTTCGCAAAAATCAAAAATGGAATCTGCGACGCTGACAGATACGGCAGGAAGAACGGTTCTGACCAACAAATTGTCCGGTACAAACGGAACGATTAAGCTGGGTCACCTTCCAAAAGGTGTTTATATCCTGACATTGAAACTGGACGGACAAACCGTTACCAAAAAGATTATTAAAAAATAATTGATAAAAGACACAGCAAAAACCGCCCGCTTCGATCAAGCTCATTGAAGGGGCGGTTTTTATTATTTTCAAAAAATAAAAGAAAAAAAATCCCGTTTTTAACAGAAATTTCCAGCGCCATTTCTATTCATTACAAAACGAACGATTGCCAAACTTGTTGATGAAGAAACTTGGTAACAGCCGGGCTAAACAATGCGGCAAACTAATCAGGAACAGCAGGTGCTGTATCTACCCTATTCTTCAAAAATCGGATGGTTTTTTTGGATGATGGTTCCGGGTTCTTATCATTTATTCATTTGCAACAAGGGTTCTAAAAATTCCCTTGTATTGGCAAGCCTTGGCACTTTATTCTGGCCGCCTAATTTTCCGCGTTCTTTCATCCAGTCAAAAAACAAATGTTCCTTTGCTACATGAAGTTTCAAACGGTTAAGTGTAATATTTTTATACCGTTTTGCTTCATAGTCGGAATTAAGTTCTTGCAATGATTTGTCGAGTATTTCGGCAAAGTTTTCCAGGTCTTGCGGCATTTTTTCAAATTCGATCAACCATTCATGTGCGCCCTTCTCAACTCCCTGCATATAAATCGGTGCAGCCGTAAATTCCTTGACGATGGCTCCCGTCTGTTGACAAGCTCTTTTGATTCCTTCTTCTGCGTTTTCGATGATCAATTCTTCCCCAAATGCATTGATATAATGTTTGGTGCGTCCGGAAACCAAAATCCTGAAGGGAGATTTCGAAGTGAATTTTACCGTATCCCCGATCAGATAACGCCATAAACCCCCGTTGGTCGAAATCACCATCGCATAATTTTTCCCGATTTCCACTTCTTGGAGCGGAATGGCACCTGCGTTTGAACTCCCGAATTCGCTCATGGGAATGAATTCATAAAAAATTCCATTGTCCAAAAGCAACAATAAATCTTTTGAATCTTTCTGGTCCTGAATGGCAAAAAATCCTTCCGAAGCATTATAAATCTCATAGAAATTCAATGGCTTTTGGGTCAGCAAACGGTAATTTTCTTCGTATGGTTTGAAACTGATGCCGCCATGAAAAAACACTTCCAGGTCTGGCCAGATTTCATCCAGATGGGTTTTTCCCGTTTTATCCAAAACATAATTTAACAGTACCAACATCCAGGATGGAACGCCTGTCAGGCAACCTATGTCTTCTGAAACCACAGCTTCAGCGATTGCTTTCATTTTGGTTTCCCATTCGCCCATCAACGAAATCTGTTTGTTGGGTGTATTTCGGAGCTCTGCGTAAAAAGGCAGATTATCGATTAAAATCGCCGATAAATCCCCAAACAAGGTTTCGTATTTCTGGTATATTTCGCTGCTTCCTCCCAATCGGAGGTTTTTGTTTTTGAAAATTTCCGTTTCAGGATGATTGTTCAGATACAGCGCGAACATCATTTTTCCGGCCGCGTAATGCCCGTTCTCCAAAGATTCTTCACTGATCGGAATGAATTTACTTTTGGCATTGGTGGTACCTGAAGATTTCGCAAACCATTTGATTTTTCCATGCCAACTGATGTTTTCTCCTCCTTTTCTCGCTTTTTCGATAAAAGGTTCAAATTCTTCGTAGGTAACGATGGGGACTTGATTTTGAAAGGTTTCATAGTGGTTGATATCATTAAAGCCGTAAATATTTCCGTATTCGGTATTTCGGGCATGCGATAAAATATCAAATAAAACATTCTCTTGTGTTTCGATCGGGTTGATCATAAAACTTTCTATCTGTCGCATACGTTTGCTCATCAGAAGTTCCATAACTTTGTTTACCAAACCTTGTGCAGGCATATCATTTAGTTTAAAACAAAAATAATCAAAGACAATGACTTTTGAGGGACAGATTCGCAAGATGTTGACAGAAAACGGTAAACCCATCCGTTATTATTTGAATCTGAAAGATGACTTTATCGATGTGAACCAACAATTGGAAAAAAAGATTAAAATCAAACATTTACATTACGAATGTCTGGGCTGTGGATTGGACAAAGAAATTTACCGCATGGGTTATTGTCAAACTTGCTTTTTTTCTTTGCCGGAGGCCAACGAAAGCATCATCCGGCCGGAACTTTCAACGGCACATTTAGGAATCGAACAACGGGATCTGGAATGGGAAAAGAAATTTGAGTTACAACCGCATATCGTCTATCTGGCGGTTTCTTCCGATTTAAAAGTAGGTGTGACACGCGCAGCTCAAATCCCAACACGTTGGATCGATCAAGGTGCTTCTTATGCCACGATTCTCGCAAAAACCGACAACCGATACGAAGCCGGAATGATAGAAGTAGCCTTAAAAAATCATACGTCCGATAAGACCAATTGGCAGAAAATGTTAAGGAATGAAGTGCCGGAAATTGATTTGATCCAACAGAAAGATCTGTTTAAAATTTATATACCGGAAGAGGAATCCCAATTTTATTTACCTGATGATTCCATTTATGCTTTTGAATATCCGATCATCTCTATTCCCCAAAAAATAAAATCCCTCAACCTAAAAAAACAAAGAGAATTTGAAGGCGTTTTAACGGGAATCAAAGGCCAATATTGGATTTTTGAGGACGGAACCGTTTGGAATGTCCGTGGCCATGAAGGGTTTTATGTTCAAATTGATGTATAAAAAAATCCCCGCCACAAGGACGGGAATCTCCATGTACAAAGTTATTAATCTATTTTTTTATCAACTTTTTGGTTTCAACCTTTCCATTTTCAGTTTGAATTTTTATGAGGTAAGTGCCTGTTTTTAAGAAAGACACATCGAAAGATTTCATTTGGGTATTCCATAAAACCTGACCGGAAAGAGAAAGAATGCGAACCGATTGGATCTTTTCATCGGATTTGATATTCAAAATATTTCCCACCGGATTGGGATAAATTTTGATATTGTTTTCCAATTGATTTTCCACTACGGATAGATTAGGATTATGAAAAATATAGGCAGAACCGGCATCCTGCATTTCGTTCTCACCATTTTCATCAAAATCATCACGTGGAGAACCGACAATCAAATTTCCTCCATGTAAATCGATGCTCCATCCATAAAAATCCTCCAAGATGTCATCTTCCGGAAGCACATTTTGAACTTCTTCCCATTGTCCATTACCTAATTTTCGATAATAAAACAGTTGCCCCGCTTCCAATCCCCAAATATGAGGTGCCGTGATAACCATTTGGCTCCCTTCCATTTGGACCATCCAGCCATAATAGGTATTTTCAGCAGAAACAGGACTTGGGATTTTTTGAATTTCCAACCATTCGCCCTGATCATTTTTTTCAAAAACATAAGCTGCTGCGATGTTTCCGCCTACGCTTCCTTCGGCATAAGCTCCTACAACCAATTGATCGCCGTCAATGCTCACCGCATTTCCGAAATAAGCATTGGTTTGCGCGTCAGAAGCTTCAATTCGTTGTACAAAACTCCAAATACCACTTTGGTTCTTTTCATAAATGTAGGCTGCGCCGGCTCCATTGTTCTCACCACTTGCTCCCGCAATCAGAAAATTTCCAGAGATGCTGACCCCTATTCCAAAGTTGCAGAAAGAAATGATTTCCGGCGAATGAATGATTTGGGTTTCAGTCCAACTGTCTCCTTCTTTATTAAAAACATAAACCGCTCCTTCCCAATTTGAAATCCCGGGAGCACCTGCTACGATGGTCATATTGTCCGTGTCCAATGAAGTAGGGTTGACTGCCAAAAGTCCGGTATCAACATAGTCCGAAGCAAACAGTTTTTGCACATTTTCCCAATTTGTTCCGTTTAATTCATAAACATAAATCGCTCCGGCTCTTGGCACTCCATTGATGTCGGCTCTTCCTGATCCTATGGCCATAAAGTTATTTTCAATGCGCATGCTTCCACCGAATTCTGCCATCTCAGCCGCGTCCGGAGCAATGAGTTTTTGAGAAAAAACCCATTGGTTTTCTTCATTCAGCCGATATACATAAGCCGCTCCTGCAGCAATAGTTTCACGGGAAGCTCCCATTATGGCAAATTGGTCATTTAAAGCCACCGATGTCCCGAATTCTGCACGACTTTCTCTATCGCCTACAATTTTGGCGGATTGAACAAATTGTGCCCGGGCCATTTCCAAGCCACCAAAAATTAAAACAAAAGAAAAGAATAAAGATGTGATTTTCATGATTTTTGATTTTGGGCAAGTTCCCAAATCTTATCAGAAACGCAAAATTATTCGCCGGACATTCTGTGACATGGATAAAAAAAGCCCGATTTTTCAATCGGGCCCAAACAATTAACAATTAATTCTTTATGAGTTTATGTGTTTCTGTTTTTCCGTTTTCCAATTGGATTTTAACAATGTAAATTCCTTTGTTCAATTGTGAAATTGGGATGGACTTAGCATTGGAAGTAATCAATTTTTGTCCGGTCATCGAATAGATTTCTACTTTTTCTATCGCTAATTTACTTGCCAAATGAATTTCATTTTGAGCAGGATTTGGATAAATCTGTGTTTGATTTTGTGCAATAAATTCCGGATCACTTACAGACATATTTTCCAAATCCAATACGTATTTCACCAAACCTAAATCTAAACTCCCTATGTAAACATCAGCCGAATTTTCATGAAATCTGAACGCTGTCGATGTAAATACATGATTGGATTTAATTTCAAACAAATCATCATTGGAAATAAAATCCCAGGTTTCTCCGCCATCTACCGACGAATACAATCCAAATTCGGAGATTTGGGAATTATGCAGCGCTCCTACGATTTGTCCGTCAACTTCCGTTGAAAAAGCGATGTTATGTGCAAAATAAGGAGTAGCCAAAGTCCAATTGGCGCCAAAATCAATTGATTTAAAAATTCCTCCCGAAGTGGCGATGATCAATTCTTGTATATTAAACGGATTTTGATCCATTTTCACAATCAAATCAGAATTAAAATTCAATGATTCCAATCCGGCACTGGTTTCCGACCAAGTGGTTCCACCATCTGTAGATGTATAAATTCTGGCGCCTTGCGCGATCAAAATCGTATTTTCGTTGGATTCACCAATCAATATATTGGTTATCGCACCCGTCATTTCCGGTACATTTAAATCGGTAATCTGGACATTTCCCAAATCAGAAAAATCTATTTTTTTCAATTGGACATTTTCTCCAAACGAAGAAAAAGCAGCCAAAACCGTATTTTCAATTCCTGTAAATGAGTCAAGTGCATCAAAATTATTGACAAAATCTGTAAATAATGCCATAGGATTTTCCCCATGATTGGTACTCAGGGAAAGTGTGCTGCCCATAAATCCGCCGGAAAAAATAAAGACTCTTCCTTCTACGTTGGGATCCAATTTTAAGGTAGTCCCGGAATTGTTGGTAACAAAGTTCAACGGCATGATATTATAATGGTCTTCAACTCCGGAATTCACATCACGATGTGCAAATCCGAATTGTGCACCATAGTACAATTGATCGGAAGATTCGCCTACAAACAAATTCACATTTCCGTCACAAACAAAATATTTGGATTTCATTCTACTCATCGTTTCTCCTTTATCCAACGAGCGAAACGGATAATAGTTGGCACTGATCAAAACTTCATTTTCATCAAATGGATTAAAAGAAGCATTGAGTCCATAATAATAGTTCTCGATTTCATCCGAGGCATTTTCATACACAAAGGTTTCCCAGCTAAGGCCGCCATCATGCGAAATCACCATTTCGTTGTCTTCCAAAACCAAAATATCGTCCGAATTATGAGGATTGATTTTGATGGCAATAATGTTATCCAATAAATAATCTGTCCAAGTCAAGGGAACGATGTTCCATGTTTCTCCTCCGTCCACTGATTTGTACAGGTTTTCAGGATTTCCTCCGAAACTGATTCCGGTTCCCGCATATATTTCATCTGTATTTTCAGGATTGACTTCTATCGGAGACAATACAATTCCGGGGATTTTATCTTCCCAATTTTGTCCTGCATCTTCAGAAATCCAAAGTCCACCGTCAGTATCGGTATTTCCATTGCCCAACGTCATCAACAACTTTTGGTTATTATCAGGGTGAATCATCACTTTCTCCGGAAAAATATTCAGGTTGTTGACTGTGTAGTAAACTTCGCTCCAGCTCGTTCCGCCATCCGTTGAATATTGGGCCTTTGCATAATTGTTAAGGGCGATGGTAAATCCCTGAAGCGCAAATACATAATTTGAATCCTGACCCCAAATCGAATAATCGCTCACCCATTCTTCATCTGCCGCCTGAGATGGCAAAGTATAGGTTTTTGTTATCGTTTGCGTATCCAGATCGAACAAATAAATTTGGGCTTGACTGGTATGTTTGATTTGAAAAGCTAAGGAATTTTGAGGTTCAATGAACTTTAAATTTTCAATGTATCCATTGGGTAATGAATATAAAATTTCCCAGTTCTCACCATTGTCTTCCGAAACGATGATATGATTTCCTAGCGTGATGGCATATACTCTGTTTTCTATATGTCCATCATAGGTTAAATCGAAAATTCTTCCAAATTCTTCCGAACCGATGGTTTCAATTTGCGAATAGCCGGTTTGAAATATGAATTGGAATAAGATTAAAAAATAAATAAATTTACTCATAGCTAATTTTGTTTTTACGAATATTGATTTCTATCAGTTTCTGACCAAAATTTTGAAAAGAATAAGTCGGACAGCTTACCGGAAAAAACGTGACATGATTTTTAAATAGCTGAAATATAAGTATATAAATCCATTTCTTCGTGCAAACCTATCTTTTTGATGATGCGCTCTTTCCGCTTGCGGCAAGCTTCAACCGTGATGTTTAATAAGGACGAAATTTCTTTTGTCGTCAAATTCATATAGATATACGAAAGATACCGAACGTCATTGGAGCTGAGTTCCGGATGTTTAATTTTTAAATTTTGTATAAACCCATGATTGACCTCTTCAAAATGCATAAAAAAGTCATCCCAATCCGATTCCTTTTTCAAATACATTTTTAATTCCTGAATTTGTTTGCGCAATTGATCATTTTCCGACAATCCGGATTCTTGCGTCAAAGCAGCCAAAATATTTTCAATCAACTCATTTCTGGCCGAATAAGAAAGCGCTTTGGTAGCCAGTTTTCGGTTTTGGGTCTCGATTTCATTTTTTAATTTATTGGTTTCGATTGATGAAATCGTACTTTGCTTTTCCAATTCCAGTTCCGCAATTTTTTGGTTTCGCTCCGCAATGATCTTTCTTTGTTTCATTTTCAAAAAATAATTTCGCAACGCCCAAAACAATATGATTATCAACACGATAATCCCTCCGATGATCCCATAAAAAATCTTCCGTTCGTCTTTTAAACGCTTTTGACTTTCCGATAATTCTTTTTGGTAATTCTGAATTTCAAATTTGATTCTGCTGTTTTCAAACTGTTTTCCGTTTTTTATAAAATTCAACGAGTCTTTTGCTAAAATCACCGAATCTTTATATAAAAAAGCCAAATCATTTCGGTTTAATTTCCGGTTCAATCCTGACAATTTTTCATACGCATCAATTTTATTTTCCAAACTTGATTGCGGATCAAATCGGGCCAATTTTGTCAACTCAATGGCTTGTAAAAACTGATTTTGCTTTTCAGAAATTTGGGAAAGCAGCATACGGGCAGAAATCCTTGGCTCGCTTAATTCGGGAGTCGATAAACTCGGCAAAATACTGTCAATCAACTCTTTTGCTTGAACTAATTGATTTTTCAAAACCAAATTTTGTGCTTTCGAAATATAAGCCTGAACCAAAATCGGCGAATCTTCATCTAAATTTTGAAATGCCGTTTTGAGATAATTTTCAGCTTTTGCCGACTCAGTTTGCTCATTGGCAACCGTCGCCAAATTCACGGCATACAAACCAATTTTTGTGGAATCCTTACTTTCTTCCGCAATTTTATAGGCATTTAAAAAATATTCTTCCGCCTTTTCAAACTTTTTTTCTTTAGAATAGAGAATCGCGATGTTGTTGAGGACGATCATTTCAAATTTTGGATCCAAATCCTTTACAGCTATTTTATACGCTTCGAGATAATTCTCCAAAGCCTCTCCATAATCCAGCATCCAATAATAATTCGCACCAATGTTGTTAACCGCGAGAAAATTTTGTTTCTGCCAATTGTTTTTTTCGGCTATCGATTTAACTTGTGTGAGTGTTTCGAGTGATTTTTCATGGTCTTTTTCATTCATTTCCCGGATGCCTTTCACGAGCAATTGGTCGCATTCTTCTTTGGTTTGGGAAAATGCGATTCCAAATAAAAATAAAAAAAATATAAGCCAGAAATACTGCTTCCTTTTCACCCTAAAAAATTAAGAGCTAAAGATACAAATAAGCAAATGGAATGAAAACGGGAAATAAAGAAGAAAAAAAACCGCTCTAAGAGCGGTTTCTGATTATTTTTTAGAAGCTTCTACAGATGCTTTTCTGAATTCTTTGAACATTTTGCTCAATTCCAAAGCTGATTTACGTGCTCTTGTTCCGGCTGCTTTGTTACCTTTTTCTACTTGCGCCGCAGCTTCTGTTTGAAATGATGCGAACTCCGCATTGATTTTGTCAACTAAATTTTTCATAATAATTTCTTTAAATTAATTTTAAGGTCTACAAAAATAGTATTTAACTGCATATACGCAAGTTTTGAGGCCATAAGTTTTCAAGAAACTACAAAATGCGTTAGCGTATAAATCACCAAACCGACCAATCCGCCCACCAGGGTGCCGTTGATTCGGATAAATTGCAAATCTTTCCCCACCTCCAGTTCCAGCTTGTGACTCAGCTCTTTGCCTTCCCAGCCCGCAACCGTTTTACTAATTAAAATTTGAACCTCTTCGCTGTTTTTCAAAATCATGCGGTAGAGAAAATGACGGATCCATTTATTCAGCCTCAATTTTAAATCTTCGTCATTTTGTAAAGAATTCGATAGTTTTTGAATGTTTTTATGCAGATAATGATTCAACCCCGAATCCGGATTGTCTATGTTTTCTTCCAGCATTTTTTTGACCGATTCCCAAGCATCATCGGCATATTCATTTAGATTTTCAGGCGAGATCAAGTCTGCTTTCAACTGATTGAATTTCTCTTCCCAATTCTCTGAAACCAATAAATCTTTTGCAAAGCTTTCCAAGTTTTCGGTTAATTTTTTCCGGACGAAATGGTCTTTGTCCAATTCTATTTCTTCTATAAACTTGGAAATTCCATCGGTCAACTCACGCGAAATCCTTTTTCCCGCCAAAAAAGCAATGAAAGGTTTGTTTTCCGAAATCCGTTCGCGTATCATCTGCTGACTTTCTTCCACATACTCTTTCAGTTGAGGTAAAAGCGTTTCCAACAGCTTGATGTGCTCGCCTTTTTCTACCATATAATGAATTCCGGAGGAAGCAATTTTCTGATAATCAATTGTTTTCAATATTTCCGAACCTTTTCTAGCCAGAAAATCCCGAACCTCATTATCGTCGAGGTCGTTGATGATTTTCTTCATCAGATTCAGTATTTCTGTCCCGAGAATTTCCCGACTGCTGGGCTTGCTCAACCAGTCCGACACAAATTTTATCACATCCAGCTTTTCGATATAAGGACGGATGTTTTGTGGACTGAGAAAATTGGTTTTTACAAATGACCCCAGATTTTCACCTAAATCATTTTTCTTTCGCTCAATCAGATTGGTGTGCGGAATAGGAATTCCCAGCGGATGTTTGAACAAAGCCGTAACGGCAAACCAATCTGCCAATGCACCGACCATTCCCGCTTCAGAAAAAGCCTCTACATAACCCATCCAGCTTTGCGGATTTTGGTGTTGTAAATAAACCATCAGCCCATACACAACCGCCATCAGGAAAAATAACCCTGTGGCAATTGCTTTGTGTTTTCTAAGTTGGGTTTCTTTTTTGGTGGGCATTTTGGGGTTATTTATTTTTCCGATAATTTATCAGGCGATTGGTTGGTATCAAACACGACATAAACAATCAATTCTTTTTTCTGCTCATTTATTTTATATAGGACTTTATAATGCCTGACAATAATTCTCAAATATTTATTGTTGTATAGCTCATCCTCATTTTGATGAGTAAAATGAACAGATTTCGGTGCGTTTCGTATATCTGAAATTACATTTTTTGCACTTTGAGGAGACTTCCTTTTAATGAAATCATAGATGTCTTTCAAGTCCGCTTTTGCTTCATCTGTCCAAATAACATTATAAGCAGCCTGCGCCATTACCAGTTTTCCATTTCCTTTTCCAAATCTTCATCTGTCGTAACCCTGCCGGCATTGTAGTCTTTTTCGGCCCGGTCCAATTTAGCATTCAGTAATTCAGCCGTTAAAGCTTCACCTTTGCCTGTGTATCCTATAATTTCTTCCTTGTCCTGAAGAACTAATTCCTTCATTTTTAAAAGCAAAGACTCCTTTCTGGTATTTAATAAGTATTGAATTAATTCCAATTTTGTTGTCTGAATATCCATAACAGAAACTTTTATGTAAAGATAGGAAAAAGTAAATATTTTGGTTTTAGAGAATCCTTTGGGATTTATTTGAAAGATAAAATGGTTTTAAATGTCGTATTGAATCTATTGGCAATTATGAATTTAACAGTATTTTAATTTTTGAATTTTCTTTTTTATCGACTACATAAGTTTGGCTGTATTTATTGTTCAGATTCATGCTAAAAACAACCCTTGTTCCATAAAGACCTGCTGTATCATCCATGAAATCTGATTTTGCCGGAAAGAAATTTAATACACAAAGTGAATTTCGTTTAAGTGATTTTAAAAAATCCGGATTTTTTCCCTCATCATCCATTACAGTTAAGCCTAGAATATGCTTACCTAAAGTTTTCCCCCAAATACTTTCAAAAATTGCCCCTAAAAGAATTACAAGTAAAATCGAATAAACCAAAGTTAGACTCAAATCAATTTTAAAAACAAAATAGAATAATAATACAAATGGAATGAGGTCAATTAATTTCGCCATAAATCTTAAAACGCCTTTTTCTTTTATGGTTTTTGTGAATTTTGTTTCAAATTCAAGCATTTGATAAATCCGATCTCCCTTTTCATCAAATTTCTTAGAAGGCCGGCGAATGGTTTTTATTTCTTTTAATTCAGAGATTTTCAAGCCTTTGGTTTTGATGGTACATTTTAACAAACTTATCGAAAAACAGTCCAATCCGCCTTTTCGGATTTTCGGATTTTTACCTCATCATTTAATTCGAAGAATTCTGTAATTTGTTTGGAATAAACCGTATCGATTTTTCCGGGCTTATCCACTTTGCAAGTGGAGACAACCTCTTTCACCTTTTCATTTTGATTTAATTTATTGATATACAATGTTTTTTCTGATTTGATTTCATAATTCCAGAAATTACACTGATACTGAAAATAGCCATGATAAGCCAGAAAAGGAATAAGGGCAAAAAGAAATCCGCCAAAAAACAGAAGGATGTTCTGCCATTTTTTACGCGAAGATTTAATGGCAAATATGAAAAGACCATAAATGGATGCCGCGGCAAGAAAAACCAGAATCTGCGGGAACCAAGAAGCAAAAACGCGATCGGTAAAGCTGATGGAAAACCGCTCTCCAAAAAGGAAATACACTGCAAACCAAACGATCAATGCAAGGCAGAGAAATTTTAAAGTTTTGATTAAAATCCGATAAAATTTACCCATGAATTCAGTCTTTTAAAAAATCACTTAAAACCTCAACCGCCGACTCCGCCAGGTTGGTTCCCGGCCCGAAAATCGCATGGGCACCGTGCTGGTACAGGAAATCGTAATCCTGTCTGGGAATCACACCGCCGACCACAATAAATATATCCTCACGGCCATACTTTTTTAATTCTTCAATCACTTCAGGAACCAGTGTTTTATGCCCGGCTGCCAATGAGGAAATCCCCAGAATGTGTACATCATTTTCCACGGCTTGTTTGGCAACTTCTGCCGGTGTCTGGAAAAGTGGCGCAATGTCCACATCAAATCCCATGTCGGCATAGCTCGTTGCGACGACTTTTGCGCCGCGATCGTGACCATCCTGTCCCATTTTGGCGACCATGATCCGAGGTCTGCGACCGAATTTTTCCGCAAATTCTTCCGCCAATTTTCTGGCTTCAGAAAAAGAATTATTTTGATTGGCTTCCATAGCGTAAACTCCTTGTATGCTTCTTGTTTGGGCTTTGTGTCTTCCGAAAATGCTTTCTAATGCATCGGAAATTTCACCCAAAGTTACACGTCTTCTTGCGGCTTCGATTGACAATTCCAATAAATTTCCTTTTCCGGATTTAGCAGATTCGGTCAGTTGATCCAAAATTTCTTTTACTTTTTCGGCGTTTCTTTCCTTTTTGATTTTGTTCAAACGTTCAATCTGACTTAACCGAACGGCTGTATTGTCAATATCTAAAATATCGAGCGCTTGCTGCTCCAGTTTTGATTTATACGAATTCACGCCTATGATGGCATCTTCACCGATGTCGATTTTGGCCTGCTTTTTTGCAGCGGCTTCCTCAATCCGCATCTTTGGAATTCCGGCTTCGATGGCTTTGGTCATTCCGCCTAATTCTTTTACTTCTTCTATGTATTCCCAGGCTTTTTCAATCATTTGCGCAGTCAAAGCTTCCACCATATAACTTCCGCCCATCGGGTCGGCTGTGCGGCAAATCTGGGTTTCTTCCTGGATGATCAACTGTGTGTTTCGTGCAATCCTCGCAGAAAAATCGGTGGGCAACGCAATGGCTTCGTCCAAAGCATTGGTGTGCAAAGATTGGGTTCCTCCGAGTGCGGCTGCCATCGCTTCGATAGCCGTTCTGGTGATATTGTTGTAAGGTTCCTGTTCGGTCAAACTCCAGCCGGAAGTCTGGCAGTGCGTGCGCAGCATCAAAGATTTCGGACTTTTCGGATTGAATTCTTTCATCATCTGTGCCCAGATCACACGGGCCGCACGCATTTTGGCAATTTCCTGGAAATAATTCATCCCGATGGCCCAAAAGAAAGACAGTCTTGGTGCAAAATCATCAATATTTAATCCCGCATTTAAACCTGTTTTTACATATTCATATCCGTCCGCCAAAGTGTAAGCCATCTCCAAAACAGGTGTAGCACCGGCTTCCTGCATGTGGTATCCTGAAATGGAAATCGAATTGAATCGGGGAATATTTTTCGAAGTATATTCAAAAATATCGGCGATGATTTTCATGGAAGGAGTCGGCGGATAGATATAGGTATTCCGCACCATGAATTCCTTTAAAATATCGTTTTGAATGGTTCCGCTCAATTGATTTTGTTGTACGCCTTGTTCTTCTGCGGCTACGATATAAAATGCGAGAATCGGTAAAACCGCGCCGTTCATGGTCATGGAAACCGAAATCTGGTCCAAGGGAATTTCATCGAATAAAATTTTCATATCCTCGACCGAATCGATGGCGACACCCGCTTTTCCTACATCACCCACCACACGTTCGTGGTCGGAATCGTATCCGCGGTGCGTGGCCAAATCGAATGCAACAGAAAGCCCTTTTTGCCCTGCAGCAAGATTTCGTTTGTAAAACGCATTGGATTCTTCGGCAGTGGAAAATCCGGCGTATTGGCGGATGGTCCAGGGTTTGCGGACATACATCGTGGTATAAGGTCCGCGCAAATAAGGCGCAATTCCGGGTAAATTATTCCGATAAGGATTGATTTCCGCGTCTTCTGAAG
>JBEBVY010000044.1:0-17082 GCA_040392505.1 Moheibacter lacus
TTATATTCGGCTAATTCAGCTCCTTGTTTATAATTTTCATAATATCCTTTTCCTCGCGTATAATAAAGCGTGGTGTTGGAATGCCAATTACTGCCATATTTTTGTTCCCAAATCAAATGATGGTGATGTTGTTGGTAATTGTCGGTTTCATTTTCATAATAACCGATAACTTCCGTCCAATCTTCGTTATAAATAGCGCCCGCAGAATTAAATCTCCGGTTGACAGCCATCGTTTCTCCATCAATTCCGTTCCAGGATTGATAGGTTTTTTCTTTCCCGAAAAATGTCCAATAGCGGAAACTCGTTTTTTCGTTCATATCATATCGGGCATTCATCCCAAACGAAAATAAATCACTGAAAGCGCGGTCAACATATCCGTCAGATTTGATCAGCGCAGCATTAAAATCCATGCGTAATTTTTGATTCAGAATTTTTCCGGTTCCACCTTGCAAACTGTATTTCTGCGTGGCGAAACTTCCCCAGGCATTAGCTGATTCCAAAAAGGAATTGGAAGAAGGCTGGGACGCATCCATGTTGACAATCGCCCCAAATGCACCGGTTCCGGAACTGGAAGTTCCGACACCTCTTTGGATCATAATTGAATTTAAATTGGACGCCAAATCGGGCATATTGACCCAAAAAACGCCATGAGATTCGGGGTCGTTTAAGGCGACGCCATTCATGGTGATGTTGATGTGTTCCTGAGCAATTCCTCTCACACGTAAAGACGAATATCCGATTCCGGCACCGGCATCTGAAGTTGTGACGACAGAAGTTGCGTTTTGCAACAGAGCCGGAATGTCTTGACCTAAATTCTTTTGATTTAAATGCTGTTTCCCGATTTTTTCTGAAGTGATGGGAAGGCGTTGGACGATTTCGACATAATCGAGCTCTATGGCTGTACTGTCGATGGATTGGATGGAATCTTTGATTTGGCTAAAAGCCATGGTTCCGCTCAATAGAGCGCATAAAAAAATCCTACTTTTCATTTTATTTTTATTAAATGAAAGGTGGATTTACCCTGGATGGATCATTCTTTTCATTTGAGATATTTGGAAAAGAATTTTCTCAACTTCCCTTGGCAGCATTACCTGCCCAGGTTCTTTGGGTATAATCTCAGCCTGTCCGTCGTAACGGCAAGCACCCCTTTCTGGTTATTTTTTACAAATGTAGAACTTTTATTTTGGATCAAAGAAATTCTACTTTATAGTTTGGTAGCAGTAGCACCAAAATTTGTATTGATCTGTAATTCACGCACCCAATTGGGATCTTTTACGGCATCTGCGGGAATCGTAGTTTGCAAAAGATAAACAGGAAATGGCGTAATGGCATTATTATAACCGGTCGGAACAGGTGTTAAAATCAACTTTGCGCCACGCACATCTACCGGAAAAAAACCTTCAGGAAATGAACCTCCGTTTGTATTGGGAAGTTGTAGAAAATCTTCTCCTGAAAAATCGGGAATATTGGAGGCAAAAGCAGATGGAATGAAGATACGAGAGTTATCGCTTATGGTATCGTTTTCAATCACACCCATATTTAAATTGTATGGCAAACCATCATTTCCGGTTTTGGTTAACCAGGCTTGGTATTTGATGTCGCCATATTCGAGTTGGATCGTGGATTCTTTTTCTGAGCCGCTTCCTTTAAAAAACCAAATTCCGTTTGTGCCGTATTCGTCCTGATTTTCATCGGGAACGGAAGCATTTTGAACCGTGTAAGCAGCCGAAATACGGTTGGCCAAACTCAAAACACCGTTTGAAACTTCGGCATTTGGACTGAGTTGAGCAGAATTCCCATTGAAATCTCCTAATAATAAAACATAATTGGAAGGCGCCGCAGAACCGCTTGCTTCTACTGTGATAGCAAAAGATTCGGCTGTTGCCAAATCGGTCACTTCTATTTCATCGAATCTTGCCCGATTGTTTTGCAAAGAATCATTTGTGATTTTTCCCACAGAAACATAACTTCCATCCACCAAAAGCCATCCTTCATAATAGTAATTTTCGGGCAATTCCGGCAAATTAAAATCCGTCACCTCCATTCTTCCCGTTTCGTCCAGCACATCCGTTTCACTACAATTGTAGAAAAACAGCGTTACGCACAGGATCACAAATATTTTTTTCATCTGAATTTGTTTACACTTCAAAAGTAAAAAAAATCTCCTTCGTAAACAGAAAGAGATTTTTGTATGTGATAAGCAGTTAATCTACCCTTTCCCAGGTTTGGGTTCTTCCCAGTAAGGATACGCCGAGGTAACCTCTGACTTCCAGCGTATTTTTATCCTTTAGTTTGATATAACACTTATATTGCTTTCCTGAATTGGGATCCAAAATATGTCCGCCTGACCATTCGTTTCCATCTTTTTCCAATCCCCACATGATGGTCATTCCTTTTATGGGTTTGTCTTTATTGTCACCCTCACATTCGGTGCATTTTGCATTTTCTCTTCCGGCTGTCAAAATTTTGGTAACATCACCTTGGAGTTTTCCCGATTTGGTTTCATAGATTTTTACATAGGATTTCTCCTTCCCGGTTTTATCGTCAATGGTTTTCCAAGTGCCAATAGGGGTTTGCGCATATGCCATCACTCCAAAAAGTAAAACGATGGAAGCAGTTAGTAATTTTTTCATTTTTTTCTATCATTTGGTTCATACTAAATTAGAATTATTTTTTGAATAATTGACATTTTCATTACTTTCAAATTAGATACCAATTATTCGTAAGCAAAAAAAGCATTTTCCAAATGTTGAATTTCCCATCCCGAATTGGATTTATACAAACTCATGATGTCAAATCTGGTTTCCAAAGCGATTTCATTTTCTGTCAAAAAAGCATCGGCAGCCATAATCAAAAGTTTTCTTTTTGTTTTTGTGACGGCTATTTCAGCATCTACAAGCGGATTCTTTTTTCGCGCTTTTACTTCTACGATTACGATTTGGTTTTGATTCAAATCCTGCGCAATGATGTCGATTTCTGCTTTTTGATACCGCCAGTTTCTTTTTAGAATTTCATAGTTTTTTTCTTCTAAAAATTTAGCCGCCCTGAATTCCGCTTCTATACCAAATTCGTTGTGATCTGCCATCTTTAATTTGTTCCAAATAGTCGATCGCCGGCATCTCCCAGTCCGGGAACGATATAACCGTTTTCGTTTAATCTTTCATCCATCGCCGCCAGATAAATCGGGATTTCCGGATAATGTTTATGAACAAATTCGACTCCTTCGGGACAACCCACCAGACATGCCAGACGAATGGATTTCACCTTATAGGAAGTCAAAATATCAATGGCTTTTACTGCTGAACCACCTGTGGCCAACATCGGATCCAGAATAACGATATCCCTGTTCTCCATGTTGGGAGGCAGTTTGCAGAGATATTCCACCGGTTGCAATGTATCGTGGTCACGGTAAATGCCTATATGTCCGGTTTTGGCATTGGGAATCAGGTTTTGAATCCCTTCTACCATACCCAATCCGGCTCTCAGAATCGGTACCAAAACCAAATCTTCGCCCTTGATTCTGTAGCCTTCCGTTTTACAAATGGGCGTTTGGATTTCAATAGTTTCCGTCTCCAAATCACGCGTTATTTCGTAGCACATCAGGGCAGAAATTTCATTGACCAATTCTTTGAACATTTTAGTCGGGGTTTCCTTCCGGCGGATCTGCGTCATTTTGGAAAGGATTAGCGGGTGTTGTATGATATGTAAATGATTCATTCTAAATAAATTCTAAGTTAACATAATTCTCCGAAACATTTAGCACAACTTCGGCACCCATTATCATTGCCCGGTTATCTCCTATATGCCCTGCCGGAAATCCAAAACTAACCGGAACATGATAATTTTCCATAAACTGATGGATGATTTCGTACGAAGTAGAATCATAATCGGATAAAAATTCCGGATTTTCAGCTTCGATATCCATTCGAGTAAAACTACCGACAATTAATCCTTTGATACGGCCCAACAATCCGGAGCGTTTCAAATTCATCAGCATCCGATCCAGATGGTACCAGTTTTCATTCCAGTCTTCGATGAACAAAATCAAATTATCACCCTGCAAAGCCGATAAACTTCCGCTCAAACTATAGATAATGGAAAGATTTCCTCCCACCAGTTTTCCTCTTGCATTTCCCGTTTTATTCAAGGGATGGGCAGGAATTTCATAAGATAATTCTTCACCGAAAACAGCTTTTTTAAGCGTAGAAAATGTTTCGGGATGGTAAGTTGTGTTTAATTTTTTAAGGGTCAAACCATGGATGGTCGGTATGTCCCAATTGTTCAAATGATTATGAAATACGGTAATATCTGAATATCCGATTAGCCATTTTGGTTTTTGGATATATTTTTCCCAATTGAGCCGATCGATTAAATGAACGGCGCCATAACCGCCTCTCGCACACCAAACGGCTTTTATTTCATCATCATCCAACGCGGTTTGAAAGTCCTGAACCCTTTGTTCAGTGTTTCCGGCAAAATGATAGCCGTTGTAAAAATCTTCAAACAGATGGCTTCCCAAAACGGGAACTAATTCCATCGACTCTAAAAAAGATAAATTGTCTTGAAGTTCTTCTCTGAAAACTCTTCCGGAGGGTGCTACGATGGCGACTTTATCGCCCGTTTTTAAAAAATCGGGTTTCAAATTGAATTTTTTATAAAATTATAAAATTGGCAAACAACTGCCAACCAAATTCTACAGCCATTTTCATACATTTGTTTGAAATGAAAACCTTTAATATTCAAGAATTGGCGGACGGTGTCCGAAAAGGAAACCGTGTTTTACTGAGTCAGGCGATTACATTGACAGAAAGTTTGCTTTTTGAACATCAAAAATTGGCACATCAACTGATTCAGGAACTCATGCCGTTAACAGGGAAATCCAAACGGATTGCGATAACCGGCGTGCCGGGTGTAGGAAAAAGTACGTTTATCGAAGGTTTTGGGAAGTTATTGACTGATAAAGGCTTGAAAGTGGCAGTGTTGGCAATTGATCCGAGCAGTTCATTGTCCGGCGGAAGTATTTTGGGTGATAAAACCCGCATGGAAGATCTGGCTCGAAATCCTTTGGCATTTATCCGACCCTCCGCAACAGGTGGTTTTCTTGGCGGAATTGCATCCCGGACTTTTGAAACGATGTTGTTATGTGAGGCTGCGGGATTTGATGTGGTTTTGATTGAGACGGTGGGAGTCGGGCAATCTGAAACTTTGGTTCATGAAATGACCGATTTCTTTTTGTTTTTACAAATCCCGGGCGGAGGAGATGATTTGCAGGGAATTAAACGCGGAATCATGGAAATGTCCGATTTGATTTTTATCAATAAGACAGACGAATTTGGATCTGAAAAAGCCAAGAAAGTAAAAGTTACACTGGCAAGAGCCATGCAATTTCTGCCTCAAAACGATTCGGGATGGAAACGGAAGATATTATTGGGTTCCGGTCTGACAGGAAAAGGTCTGGAGGAAGTTTGGAATGAAATTTTAGCGTATTTTGAATTAGTTGAGAGAAACGGGTATTTAGAAAAAAGAAGAACCGTTCAAAATACTTTGCGCGTCCATGAATATATAAAGGAACTGGTGAACCGGCATATAATGCGGTTAATAAAAGAAGATTCCGTTCAATGGGATTTAGAAAAAAATCCTTATCTGATCGCTGAAGAATGGGTGCGGAAAAATTTGAGAATTAATCAATAATTCGTTTGGCGTAAAGATATCTTTTTGACCAATAATCCATACTTAATGGTGAAACGGTTACACCTTGGGAAGTAGAGGCATGGATGAATTCGATTTCGCCTTCATCAGATACGTTATGGACGATGCCTACGTGAGAAACGCGGCTTCCGCCATTTGTGGCAAAAAACACCAAATCACCTGCCCTGATTTCATCTTTTGAAACGATGTGCCCTTCTTTGGCCTGAGCAGCCGAAACACGTGGTAATTCGTGGTTAAACATTTGGAAAACACTTTGAACAAAGGCTGAACAATCAATTCCATTTCGAGTGGTGCCGCCATAACGATACGGCGTTCCTAAATAAGTCTCGGCTTCAGATAAAATTTGGGTTACAAATGAATTCATCGCCATCATATGAATTTCATTTAACTCTTCGATGGCAGATTTCTCCGGTTGAACCTTAACAGTTTTAACTTCTTCCGATTTATTTTCAGCAAATAATTTTTTGTTGATGATGGAACTTTGTGTATAATAGGATCTTTCCAATGGAACATAACTCGATTTGGCGTGAGTCGTGGAAATCATTGACCCGCAGGATGTTGCGAAAATTGAAATAAATAAAATGCTTAGAATTGTAAGTCCTCTCATACTTGATTCCGTTCAAAAAGTATTGGTTGTTTTTCTTCTTTACAAACGCAAATCTAATCGGAATAGTGAGTCAAAAGGTCTCGTTTTGGCAATTTTATGAAAACATTAACGACTGTTAAGGTTCTTTAACAATTCTTTATAAAAAAAGCTGCCGCTTAGGGTTGCGGCAGCCCCGTGTTCAACATTTTAGTTAGGTAAAAGGAATGTCAAACAATTGGTTTAAGTAAAATTAGGTCTTGGTTAGTCGTTCAATATTTTTATTTCGTAATTGGTGATTTTTTTAATGGGATAAACTATTTTCTCGTTTCCGGTATTCAGGATCAAACAGATGTTGTCAATGGATTCTATAATTCCTGTTTCCTGTCCTATCTGTATTTTCATGCCGATTTCCAAATTCTTCTTTGTATAAAATCCAAGGATCAATCTATACACAATATCTTTTGAACCCAAACCTACCGCAATGGTAATGGCTATTAAGGCAGCCCCTATGATATAGGTCAAATTGTCGGAGATTATTTGGGTATCGATTCCGACTTGGTTTAAAGCGGTGATGGAAACAAAAATGAAAATCAGATAAAATACAACTGAACTGATGGCCTTTGCTCCTCCCGCATCGATGGATTTAATCAGCGTATAAATCAGTTTCCGGGTTTGAGATGCCAAATAAACGCCGAGTATAAATATCAACAAGCCTATGAAAAGTTTGGGCAGATATTCCAGTAATTTCCCGATTTGCTCCGAAACGATTCTCAATTCTAAAAATTCGGCTCCGATGATCAACACGATCAATACATACACAAATTTTATAATCCCCAGTATGATTTTGGATAAATTCAACTCGACATTCATGCTTTGTAGAAAATCCATTTCATTTAACAGTGTATTTGCTTTTTCAATTCTAGAAAACTTCAAAAGTCGTTTTATGATCCATATTAAGATTTTGTACAATAAAAAAGCCCCGATTATAAATCCCAATCCTTTTAAAATCTGGGGTAAAGCGTTTAAAAAATTGATATAAAAATTTTCAACTAAATTTAATGGAAGTTCCATAAGCGTAGGTTTCTAATAAGTTAATCTTTTTTCTTTTTACGATTTTCGGCAGCATTTAATAAATTAAAAATGGATGACGGATATTTTATCGAAACTAAATCGGTCATGTCCAGAGCTAACTTAATCATGCGTATATCGTTCATTACATGATCCCGAAGTATTTCGGGAACCTGTTGATTTTCGATAATGTTTTTAAATGGATTTTCCATTTTCATGAGTTTTTATATATTTCGATAAGGTTTGATTTTGCTCTGTTCAATCGCATTTTCACTGCACTTTCACCTATCGAATAGAGGGTTGCTATTTCTTTTATACTTAAATCATCCTGATACTTCATTAATAAAATGGCCCGTTCGGGCGGAGAAATGAGCTTCAACGAACGGTTTAGTTTTTCAGCTTTCATTTCAAATATCAAGGCGTCTGAGATCTCATCTTCTTTTTCTTCTCCATAGCTTTCATCCACACTAAATGTGTTTTTCTTGCATTTTACTTCGCGTTGGAGATAGTTAATACAATGGTTGTATGTAAAAGCAAACATCCAGGTTGAAAACTTAGCGTCTCCTTTAAATGTTTTTAATTTGACAAAGAGCTTCACAAAAATATCATGTGTGAGATCTTGTGCTTCTTCTTTTGAACCTATGAATCCCAAACATTTATTATAAACTACAGACGCATATCGATCATACAGAATCCCAAATAAATATGTATCATTTGATTTGATGATTTCCTGTACGAGTTCCTCATCACTTATGGTATCAAACGATTTTTGGAACGCCATAAATTTGTCTTCTATTATTTGACACAGAAATTTAGAAAAGTCACAAATAATTTAGAAAAAAATAAATTTTAGGTATTTTGTGGATAGTAAAAAATTCCCGATAATTTTTTCATTCTAAAGAAATCTATCAGGAGTCAGGGTCTTTTATTATAAAATCTAATTATTTAAATTTATAAAGAATGGCATTTATATTCATTCCGGCTCCCACAGAACCCAATACGATGTGGTTTCCGGCATGGAATTCATGATTCCCCAATTGTTTTTTGGAAATCAAATCATACATCGTCGGTACCGTCGCTACAGAAGAATTCCCAAACATTTGAACCGTCATGGGTGCTACATTTTCAGGGATTTCATTGATGTTGTATAGACGGAATAAACGCTCGATCATCGCATGATCCATTTTGGCATTGGCTTGATGCAATAAGATTTTCTGAATTGAATTCACATCAACGCCTGAATTATCAATTACCCTTTTGATCAATGCCGGAACTTTGCGTAAGGCATATTCATATACCTTTCTTCCACGCATTTTGATATTGACTTTTGAGCCCTCATAATTTTCTTTGAGCGAAACATCGTTGAGCAAATAAGTCATTTCGTCCATGCTATCTGAAATCGTGTCGTAACTGATGATTCCGTATTTCGTATCATCTTCTTTTGCTTCCAATACCACGGCGCCGGCGCCATCGGCAAAAATCATAGCGGTTCTGTCATGTGGGTCAACCGCTCTTGAAAGCGTGTCAGCACCGATGATTAATGCTTTTTTTGCCGTTCCCGATAAAAATAAGTGATGCGCTAAAATCAATCCTTCTATCCATCCCGGACAACCAAACAGCATATCATAAGGACGACAATGGTTGTTTTTTATGCCTAATTTATGTTTGACCCGTGTAGCCACAGACGGCATATTGTCCACTTGTCTGTAAACGGGATCTATATCACCATAATTATTGGCTACGATTATATAGTCCAATTCTTCTTTGTCAATTCCCGCTTCTTCAATAGCCTGCAATGCAGCATAAACCGCGAGATCAGAAGTGAAATCAGAAGGTTCCGCATAACGCCTTTCTACAATTTCTGTGATTTCCTGAAATTTCTGTATGATTTCCGAAACAGGTTTTTCGATAAAAACACCTTGTTCATCATAAAATTCGTAGTTTAAAAAATCTGAATTCTTTACGATTTTTTCGGGTAAAAAATGTCCTGAACCGGTGATTACTGTATTGAGCATAACGGAAAATTCATATTTTATAAGGGCAAATTTAATAAATATATGCCGGATTTAACATTAAGTTTATATGGATCTAATTGGAAAGAATTTTTTTGCTGATAAAATCCCGCTCCAAATTCCAACTTCTTGCAGGAGAAAACTCTCTTCCATAATAAATTATCTGAAGATGCAGTTTGTTCCAGATTTCTTTGGGAAATATTTTTTTTGCGTCTCTTTCCGTTTGTTCCACTGATTTTCCATTGCTCAATTTCCAACGATGCATCAGCCGATGAATGTGTGTGTCCACCGGGAAAGCCGGATGGCCAAAGGCCTGTGACATCACGACTGAAGCAGTTTTATGCCCCACTCCGGGTAACATCTCCAATTCTTCAAATGTAGCCGGAACCTCACCTTCGTGTTTTTCTACGATGATTTCAGAGAGGCGTTTTAAATTTTTGGCTTTTGTGTTGGAAAGCCCAATCTGACGAATTAAATCTTTGATTTCATCCACTTCCAGCAGGCTCATTGCCTTTGGATTATTGGCTCTTGCAAATAAGTCAGGCGTTACTTCATTTACCTTTTTATCTGTAGTTTGAGCAGAAAGCATCACCGCTACCAGCAGCGTGAAAGCATCGGTATGGTCCAGCGGAATAGGCGGATTGGGGTAAAGTTTTTCGAGTTCCTGCGCCACAAACTCAGCGCGTTCTTTTTTGTTCATAAGAAAAAAATAAACCTGACAGGTTTCAGAAACCTGTCAGGTTATCAATAAATTGATTAATTAAGAATTTAAAATTTCATTTACATCTCCAAATCCACCTCCGTTGAAAACATCTTCAATCCCGTTTTCTTTTAGGAAACTTAAAGTTGAAGAAGCCCTTCCGCCACTTCGGCAAAAGATTACCAATGGTTTGGGCATTTCCTTAATTTCTTCAAGTTTATCAGGAATTTCTCCCATCGGAATATTGAGTGCCCGCTCAACGCTTCCGTCAATTTCAAGCTCATAGGGTTCACGAATGTCAATAAGTGTTGCATTCGGATTTTTTATAGCATCTACTGTTGTCATTTTTATTAGTTTTTTAAAAAATAGCCATCTGAATAATTTAGGAATAATCATAATTACCAGATAATGATTCGCTCTTTTGGTTCTTTGTACATTTTATCGCCTTTTTTTACATCAAAAGCTTTGTAAAATCCTTCAATATTTTCTACCGGTCCAATCGCACGGAAATAACCCGGCGAATGAGGATCCGTTTTTACCTGATTGACCAGCGCAGCTTCCGTGGATTTGGTTCTCCAGATGGTTGCCCATGAAATAAAGAATCGCTGTTCCTGTGTAAATCCGTCAATTTTACCCGGATTTCCTTTGTCTTTTAAATACATGAGAAGTGCGTCATATGCTACATTTAGTCCGCCTAAATCTCCGATGTTCTCGCCCAATGTATATTCGCCGTTTACAAAAGTTCCGGGAACAGGTTCGTATTGGCTATATTGGTCAGCAAGTGCCTTTCCGGCTGCTTTAAATTTGGTGTGATCCTCTTCTGTCCACCAGTTCACCAGATTTCCGTCACCATCATACTGTGAGCCGCTGTCATCAAATCCGTGTGAAACTTCATGACCGATTACAGCACCGATTCCACCAAAATTAACCGCGGCGTCTGCACGATAATCATAAAAAGGATATTGCAAAATTGCGGCAGGGAAAACGATTTCATTGTTGGACGAATTGAAATAGGCGTTTACAGTTTGTGGCGACATTCCCCATTCGCTTCTGTCAACCGGCTGTCCGATTTTGTTGAACATATATTCATAACGCCATTTTCTGAGATTCATCTGATTTTTGAACAAAGCCGCATCTTCTGTATGCGGAACGATTTCCAAATTGGAATAATCTCTCCATTTGTCCGGATAACCGATTTTCACAGTAAACTTATTTAGTTTTTCAATTGCTTTTATCTTGGTATCGGGCGACATCCATTCCAAATTATTGATGTGTAACTCAAATGATTTGAATAAATAATTAATCATTTCCTGTGCACTGGCTTTGGCTTCAGGTGGGAAATTGTCTTTTACATAGAGTTTTCCAAGCAATTCACCTACACTTCCGTTTACAAATTCCAATCCCCGTTTATCCAAAGATCTCTGTTCCTGCTGACCTCTCAATTGGCGGCCATAAAAATCAAAACTCAATTCGTCCAATTCCTTGGTCAGAAAATTAGTTGAGCCATCAATCAAATGAAATTTCATGTATTCTTTGATAACAGGCATATTTTTATCGGTCAGGAATTTATCCAAATCCTGAAAATATTTCAGTTCACCGATGATTACCGAATCGGTTTTAACATTCAAATCAGTTAAGAATTTGGCTAAATCAATGTTTTTGGATAAATTCTTCAAATCCTTTACTGCATAAGGATTGAACCTAAGTTTGGCATCACGGATTTGCTCCACGGTAAGCATTGAATTAGCAATTGACTTTTCAAATCCTATAATTTTCGGACCTTTTAAATCTCTTGTTTTCTCGCCTGTGAAATTGTAAATTTTATTGATGTACTGCGAATATTTTTCCAGTGTTTCGCGGTTGTTTTCATCATCTTTCTGATAATAAGCACGTCCTAAACCTAAATCGGCAGAACCCAGATAAATCGCATTTTGCCCACTGTTTTTCATGTGCGAACGAACCCCAAACCCATAAAAAGGATTTAAACCGATGGGCGTAACTTCGGTCAGGTATTTTTCCAGATCCTTTACCGATTTCAGCTTGTCGATTTTGTCCAGATAAGGTTGGATCGGCTTCAGGCCGGTTTTATCCCGGGCATCAAAATCAATGTATGATTGATACAAATCCCCTATTTTCTGTTCATCACTTCCTTTTGGGCTGGTTTTCCCCAAAAGTCCTTTCAGGATAGAAAGCGTCACTACGTCGGTGTTTTCACGAAGTTCATCAAAGCTTCCCCAACGTGCACGGTCAGAAGGAATTTCAGTTGTTTTCATCCAGTTTCCGTTCACGAAATTGTAAAAATCGTCCTGTGGTTTAGCTGTTTTGTCCATGTATTCTAACTTAATGGCGTGAAAATCCTGTTGCCCGAAAGCGAAAATCCCACCCAAAGTAATACCTAAAAAAAGTAATTTTTTCATTGTTAAACGTTTGTTGTGTGTATTAGTCCAAAATTTGGAGGTCAAGTTACAAAACTAAAAAGTTTTTACATCCTAAATGTACCATAAATAGTATATTTGTCAGCAAACAGAGGAAATCATCATGACAGAGAAAATTTTGGTAACCGGAGCCCTGGGACAAATCGGCTCTGAACTTACATTGGCATTAAGAGAAATTTACGGAGACAAAAATGTGTTGTCAACCGACATTCAGGACAAAGAAAATCAGTCCGATCCCAATTATGAAAAACTCGATGTGATGGATGCCGCTAAGATTGCCGAAATTGTCGAAAAACATGAAATAACCATTGTCTATCATCTTGCGGCTATGCTTTCTGCGACTGCCGAAAAATATCCGAAAAAAGGATGGGATCTGAATATGGATTCGCTTCTGACCTTTTTGGAATTGGCAAAAGATAAAAAAATCAAACAATTGTATTGGCCGAGCAGCATTGCCATTTTCGGCCCTGATACGCCAAAAAATAATACCGAACAAAACGCTTTGGCCATTCCTACAACCGTTTATGGAATTTCAAAACGTGCCGGGGAATTTTGGTGCAATTATTATTATGAAAAATTCGGAGTGGATGTGCGAAGCATTCGTTATCCGGGATTGATCAGCTGGAAAACCCGTCCGGGCGGCGGAACGACAGATTATGCGGTCGATATTTATTATCAGGCACTGGAAGAAGGAAAATACGAATGTTTCCTTACAGAAAATACTGCTCTGCCGATGATGTATATGGACGATGCGATCCGTGCGACGATTGAACTGATGCAGGCCGATACCGATAAATTAACCGTGAGAACTTCTTATAATTTACATGCTTTGAGTTTTACACCCAAAGAAATCGCAGAAGAAATCAAAAAACATATTCCGGATTTTGAGATTTCTTATCAACCGGATTTCCGTCAGCAAATTGCAGATTCCTGGCCGGGGAGCATTGATGATTCGGTTGCGCAAAAAGATTGGAACTGGAAACCGAATTTTGATTTGTCAGGGATGACGGATGCAATGCTGAGTAATCTCAAAGAAAAATTAGGGAAATAATAATTCAGGAGAATATTCAGACCTGTCGCTTCAAAACCTGACAGGTTTTTTGTTTTAAAATCCTAACTTTGGGAAAAAGTTCTATCATCCTATGTATTTAAACACAGAAATATGTGCAGCAATTTTATTCTGTATAACTACTTATTTGGGAATTAAAAGATTGAAAAGAAATAAATCAAGTGAAGAATCATCAGTAGCAATTTCAATAAAAGATTCTCTGGTATTATTTTCACTTTCTGTTATTTTCTTATTGATTTTTCTGTTACAATTTTTTGGTTACATTAATTATGATATTTAATTCTTAGATGATAAATTTTCAGAACTTTCTTGTTTCCCATTACGGACAAACCGCCACTGATTCATTGGAATTATTGGAACAAAGCGGTTCTTCCCGGAAATATTATCGTTTCAATTCGGAAGGGAAATCTTGGATTCTGACCGAAAGTGAAAACATCGAAGAAAACAAAACTTTTCTTTATTTCACAACTCATTTTTCTAAAGTCATGAATAATCTTCCGAAAATTGATAAGATTTCAGATGATTTTTCACTTTATACCCAATCTGATTTGGGCAATCAATCACTGATGAATCTTTTGGAAACCAATAAAGACCATGCAAAAGAAATTTTCAGAAAGTCTGTGAAACAGTTGGCTAAACTGCAAGTTTTGGGTCATAAAAATCTGGATTATTCCAAAGCTTTCAGCTATCCGAAATTCAATTACTTGATGGTTTTAAGGGATTTGTTTTCGTTTAAAAATTATTTCCTGAACTTATCGGGCGTTGAATTCAATCAAGGGCGATTATTGGCCGATTTTGAGCGGTTTGCATTGGATTTTGAAAAGCTTCCCCATCAGTATTTTGTTTACCGGGATTTCCAGTCGCGCAATATCATGGTGAATGAAAATGAACCGTTTTTCATTGATTATCAGGGCGGAATGAAAGGTCCGGTTCAGTACGATTTGGTTTCTTTGCTTTGGCAGTCAAAAGCCAATTTGTCGCCCGAATGGAAATCTGAATTTTATGAGATATATGTAAAAGAATTCATTGAGTTGACGCAAAAAGATTTGGATGGTTTTGAATTCAAAAAGGGTTATGATTTTTGTCTGATTGAACGTCTTTTACAGGTTTTGGGCACGTATGGCTTCCGAGGAATTTATGAACGGAAGCCGCATTTTTTGGAGAGCATAGCATTCGCCTTAAAGAATCTGCATGAAATTAAAAGTTTGGCTTTGCTGGAAAATTATCCGGAAATTAAAAGAGTAATTGAAGAATTGGCGAAGCCGGAGACATTTATAAATATTAAAAATAAAATGGATGAAGGAGAAATTGACGGTTACCATTAGAAGTTTTTCGTACAAAAAAGGAATTCCTGAGGATAAATCGGGCAATGGCGGCGGTTTCGTTTTTGACTGTCGCGGCATACTCAATCCCGGTAGAATTCAGGAATATAAAACGATTACGGGACGTGATAAATCGGTAATCGAATACCTGGAAACCCAAACAAAGATTTCGGATTTTCTCACTGCTGCTTTTGCGATGGTTGATATTTCAATTGAGGATTATTTGGCGCGTGGATTTTCCCATTTGGAAATCAATTTTGGCTGTACGGGCGGTCAACATCGTTCGGTTTATTCGGCAGATGCGATGGCCAAACATATTTCGGAGAAATTCCCGGAAGTGGAAGTTGTGGTAAAACATGTGGAGCAGGAAGCAAAGAATTGGGTGAATGAAGGGTATTGATTCTGTTGGGTGTTGGATCATTCTAAATTTAAAAAAGCTGAAAATTCAGAGTTAACATTGACTCCTTTAATTTTGGAAGGAACCCATTTGGTGTTTTCAACTAATTTTTTGGCTATTTTTAATAAATAGGGTCGCGAGCTTTGGTTATAATTTTCAGTATTATTTTGTAGATTAAAAAAGGTAAAAAAATATCCGTTTAGTTTAGCATTACCTGTCTTGTCAACAAAAATATCTAACCGTAATGTGAGCTTCCTAACAACTCTTTATTTTTGTATTTTACAGTTT
This sequence comes from Moheibacter lacus, assembly GCA_040392505.1. Lineage (GTDB taxonomy): Bacteria > Bacteroidota > Bacteroidia > Flavobacteriales > Weeksellaceae > Moheibacter > Moheibacter lacus_A. Next base: position 15,587 of record JBEBVY010000044.1, read on the forward strand.
TTACATACTCTTTTAGGTAATTAACTATCTAATTCAGCCTCATGTCTAACTTCACTAAAGGCGATGAAATCGCCATATTCCGAACAATAAATAAGAGAACCCTTCTTAATTTTTGATTTCGCTATTTTGCGCCCTTCCCTGCATTCCTTATTAGATAAATCGTTCATTGACGATTTATTTTGTTTACATGAAACAATCAGTAAAAGAAAAAGGACAGGCAGAAACTTCATAGCTTAAAGATAATTATTTTCAGCTACAAAAGTTACTCCGCCAAATGTTCGTTTGAGACTTTCAGGATTTTCAATAGCATTTTCCCACCGGGCATTTCCCATTCGACTTCATCATTTTCAGAGAAGCCAATCAATGCTGTTCCCAAAGGTGCAAAAATGGAAATCTTTTGTTGTTTCAAATTGGATTCGTCAGGCAAAACCAATTGAATTTTCATTTTGTTTTTGGTTTTTACCACTTCGAATTCCACTTCAGAACCTATGCGGATGATTTTTTTATTTAGTTCTTCTTCCTTGATGACAATTGCACGGTTGAGTTCCTCAGACAGTTGATGTCCTTCTTTGGGGTTTCTTTTGATTAATTCGCGAAGTGTTTGGTATTCGGATAATAATATGATAGGTTTTACATTCATGACTAAAAATTTATATTAAAAAAATGATAAAATGCATTCCTGAAAAAGAATGCCGGATTTATAAGTAAACTCCCGAATAAATTCGAGAGATTTAGAAAATAAAGGCTTTGCTATGAGCCAAAAGCACAATTCTTTCCGCGCAAAAAGAAAAAATATAAGTGTGTAATATGTAGGTCAAAACTGACATATCCATTCATTTAGATTTCGGGAAAAATTATTGCTTAATTAAAGTTGCAACTTCAGATGAGTTGTCTGTAAAGATGACACGAACTAAATATTTTCCTTTTTTCAGGTTTCTTACATTTAGATCGATGATTTTTGAGTTCGTATTATACTGTTGTGAAAAAACTTCACTTCCTATAATGCTGTAGATAGAAATGGATTTGATTTCTTCCTGGCTTCCTTCTATAGATATTTTGATGTCAGCTACAGCAGGATTGGGAGAGATTTTTACATTTTTATCGTTCACGGTAGTAGATATAGCAATTCCATCCTTTGATTGTGCGTACACACTCAAGGTGGAAAAACATAAGAACAATAAAAGTAGAATTCGTTTCATTTCAATTAGTACAAATTTAGCACATATTTTCTATTTTCCAATATCTATACCAAATTAATATTAAGAAATAAAAAAATGCAGCTTTATTCAGGCTGCATTTTAGTATTTTAAAAGGTAATTCTTACAAACTGTAACGTATGTATCCTTTCACTTCCAATGCAGGGTTCACTGATTTAACGTGTTCTGCAACGGAAATTTTTCCGTCTTTGATAAACGCTTGGTGAACCAAGGTATTTTCTTTGAAGAATTTCTGCAATTTTCCTTTTGCGATGTTTTCAATCATATTTTCAGGTTTTC
>JBEBVY010000045.1:0-15821 GCA_040392505.1 Moheibacter lacus
AATTCTCCTTTGTATTTGGCACCGGCGATTAACGCGCCCATATCGAGCGAAAACACTTTTTTATCCAAAAGATTTTCGGGAATATCACCGCTGATGATTCTATGCGCGATTCCTTCTGCGATGGCGGTTTTACCCACTCCCGGTTCACCGATCAGAATCGGGTTGTTTTTGGTTCTTCTCGAGAGAATTTGAAGTACGCGCCGGATTTCATCGTTTCGACCAATCACCGGATCGAGCTTGCCTTCATAAGCCAGTTCGGTTAAATTTTTGGCGTATTTATTCAGCGAATTATACGTTTCTTCCGCATTTTCAGAAGTTACTCTTTGTCCTTTTCTTAACTCTTTTATCACCTGGATAGAACCGTCATAACTCAGTCCCTGGTCTTTCAGGATTTGGGAAATATTGGAATTGTTTTTCAAGATGCCTAAAAGCAAATGTTCCATACTCACGAATTCGTCCTTCATCTTTTTAGCCTCATCCATCGCCGAAATCAAAATTTTGTTGGCTTCATTGGAAAGATGATTTCCGGAGCCGCCCGAAACTTTTGGAAAACGCGAAATTATGTCAGCTAATTCGGTTTTGATGTGTTCAGGATTTCCGCCTTGTTTTTCGATGATGAAGCCCAAAACATCTTGTTCGGTTTCCATCATCCCTTTTAGGATGTGCGCAGGCTCAATTGCCTGATTACCATTCCCAAAAGCGATTTGTTGTGCTTTTTGAATGGCTTCTCTTGATTTGATTGTATATTGATTAAAATCCATTTACTGTTTAATTTTCTAAGCTTATTGCAAAATTAAAACCAAAGGATTACTGCGACATTTTGGCAGAAAAAATCAAAGCCCAAGATTTAAATCTTGGGCTCTTGGTCGGGATGACAAGATTCGAACTTGCGACCCCTAGCACCCCATGCTAGTACGCTACCAGGCTGCGCCACATCCCGAATTGCCAGCAAATATAGGAATTTAGTGACTAGTGAAGAGTAAATAGTAAATAGATTGTTGAATGATAGGATGTTTGAATACCCTGACATCCATCTTCTATCCTATCAACAACCTAAACCGAAAAGACGTATGAATTTTCCATATTAAAAAACTAATCACTAATTACTCTTCACTAATTACTAATTTTGTCTAAATCAATTGAAGATATGTCTTTAGAAAAAATAAATCCTACTCACACAAATGCTTGGTCCCAACTTGATGATCATTTCGTGGAAATAGAACCCAAATCTTTACGTACCTTATTTGATGAGGACAAAGACCGTTTCCAAAAATTTCATCTGAAATTCAACGAGATTTTAGTTGATTACTCCAAAAACAGAATCGACGATGAAACGATGAAATTGCTAATAGAACTTGCAAAGGAATGTGAATTGAAAGACGCCATCAAAAAACAATTCTCAGGCGATCTGATTAACGAAACCGAAAATCGGGCAGTATTGCACACTGCTTTGCGAAACCGAGACAACCAACCTGTTTTTGTGGATGGAAAAGATGTAATGCCGGAAGTGAATGCCGTATTGGAACAAATGAAAAATTTTTCTGAAAAACTAATTTCAGAGGAATGGAAAGGTTTTTCCGGAAAAGACATTACCGATGTTGTCAACATTGGGATCGGAGGTTCCGACTTGGGACCTGTGATGGTTTGTGAAGCCTTAAAACATTATAAAACCAGATTGAACATGCATTTTGTGTCTAATGTGGATGGGACACACATTGCCGAAACGCTGAAAAAACTCCATCCGGAAACAACTTTGTTCATCATTGCTTCCAAAACCTTTACCACTCAGGAAACCATGACCAACGCACATTCAGCCCGCAATTGGTTTTTGGAGTCAGATGCAAAGGAAAACGACGTAGCCAAACATTTTGTGGCTTTGTCCACCAATCAAACGGAAGTGGAGAAATTTGGGATTCATCCGGAAAATATGTTTCAATTCTGGGACTGGGTAGGCGGACGTTATTCACTTTGGAGTGCCATCGGATTGAGTATTTGTCTGGCCGTCGGATATGAAAATTTTGAAGATTTACTGGAAGGGGCATTTGAGATGGATAAGCATTTCAAAACAGCCGATTTTGAGGAAAATATTCCGGTGATTCTGGCTTTGCTGGGCATTTGGTACAATAATTTTTTCGGTGCGGAAAGCATCGCGATTCTGCCTTACGAACAATATTTATCGCGTTTTGCGGCTTATTTTCAACAAGGCGATATGGAAAGCAATGGCAAATATGTGGATCGAAACGGTGTAGCGGTGGACTATCAGACCGGGCCGATTATTTGGGGAGAACCGGGCACCAACGGTCAGCACGCTTTTTATCAATTGATTCATCAGGGCACGAAAATGATTCCCTGCGATTTTATTGCCGGAGCGAATTCTCTCAATCCGCTTGGTGATCATCACGCCAAATTATTGTCGAACTTTTTTGCCCAAACCGAAGCCTTGGCATTTGGGAAAACCGATGAAGAAGTAATCGAGGAATTACAAAAACAAGGAAAATCGGCCAAAGAAATCGAATTCCTGAAACCTTACAAGGTCTTTGAAGGGAACCGTCCGACAAATTCCATTCTTTATAACGTTTTAACACCCAATACGTTAGGGAGTTTGATAGCGATGTACGAACACAAAATATTTGTGCAGGGCGTGATTTGGAACATTTTTAGCTACGACCAGTGGGGCGTGGAATTAGGAAAACAATTGGCCAATAAAATTCTGCCGGAATTGGAAAATGACAAAGAAATAAATTCACATGACTCCTCAACAAACGGATTGATCAATGCTTACAAAGAATTGCGTTTTAAAAATTAGTTTTGTATGGCTGTTTTTGGCAAACGGTTTATCGGCTCAATTCCGAACGACTGATTTCCGGTTGCTAGGAAAAGTTGAAAGTTTGGAATCCGTTACAAAATCTTATTCAAACCCCAATCAAACAAAGGTTTCCGGATTTTTGGACAGTGAACAATTTGATTCGGTTTATATGAAATTTGACCGGAGAAGAAATCTGATTGTATGCGAAAACTATTTGGATTACAGAGGAAAATTAGGGTTGTTTGACCGGACTGTTTTCCAGATCAATCCTTCCAACCAGTTGGAAAAGCTGGAAACGACTTTGATTCAGAATGGAGAAGAACCGAGAAAAATTTCGCAGCGCAAAAAATTCTACTATATTAAAAATCAATTAGTAAGAACGGATGAATTCAATTCGGGGAGAACTTCAGACCAATATTGGGTGATGAATACTTCGTACAAGAGTGGCGAGATTTCAAAAAAAGTTTTCTGGATGGAGGATGAAATCTTTTCCGTTGATCAATTGGAATATGATGAAAAGGGTCTTTTGCGTTCTGAAACCAATTTTCACAACAATGGGAACAAAGGGAAGTCGGTAAAATATGAGTATATAAATGGTGATTTGTTAAAAAAAATATCGGAATTGGGCAATGAAAAGACAATCGAAACGTTTACATACGATAAAGGCCGTTTGAACCAAATCGAGTCAGCAGAGAATTTGGGAAAAATCTTGCGGATCGAATCATACGATGAAAACGGCTTACTCTCGGAACTGAAAAGGTTCAACCATACGACTCAGCAATTTGATTTATATCGATTTGAATTTGAAATGGATAGTGAAAATAATTGGACCAAATGTATGATTTCAAAAAATCAGACCCCCATTTATAGCATTCACAGAAAAATAACATATTTTAATAATTGAGTTTATGGAAACAAATGAGACCCAGACAAACTACGAACAACCTACACCACCTTCAAAAACAAAAGAATATATCATAATTGGCGTTTTGGCGGCATTACTGCTCGGAAGCTTGGGTTATAATTATTATCAGCATTCCCAAAATAAAGAGGAGACTGATTTGCTGACAATAGATTTAAAGGATACTGAAAAGGCAAAACTGTTTTTGCAGAATCAATTGGACTCATTAACAGAGGAATTTGAGCAGTCCAAACTAGATTTGAGCATCAAAGACTCTTTATTGTCCAAACGAGATGTAGAAATTTTTGACAAACAAAAAGAGATTCAAAACATCTTAAATAAAAGCAATGTTTCCGAAGATGAACTGAAACAAGCCAAACGCATGATCAATGCGTTGAATGCAGATATCGCGAGATTCAAACAAGAAATCGCCGTATTACAGGAAAAGAACGATTCTTTGTTGGTAGTAAACGACACATTGCGTTACAACTCATTTAAAATGAGTGGAAAAGTAGAAAAAGAAAAAGCCAAGGCAATTGCTACGGAAAACAAAATGCGTTCTACTTTTTCTGTATCCAATTACAAAATCACGGGACTTCGCGTCAAAAACTCCGGAAAAGAAGTTGAAACCGACAAAGCCAAACGCATCGACAAAATGCGTGTAAGTTTTGATTTGGATCCAAATGAATTTGCAGAATCCGGTGAACAGGAAGTGTACATTGCAATATTTAAACCCGATGGTACATTGGGGAGATTTCAGGATGCTTCTCCGGGGCAATTGGAAACCTGGTCTTTGGGAACCATTGATTATTCGGACAAAGTAGCTTTTAATTACACAAAAGGAGCCACTCAAAATGTGACATTTGATTGGGAAGAATATGATTTTCCAAAAGGAACTTATAAAATCGATCTGTATCAGAACGGTTTAAAAATAGGACAGAAATCTTTGGAGTTGCGATAAAAGCAGAGAGTAAGTTAGAATTGTTAAAAAAAACTTAAAAATCTTTTTACGCATGATTTTTGTTCCCTGATTTAACAAATCAATAAGCTATGGGAACAAATGAAAAAAACTCGTTTATAAGCAGCGTAATTGACACTCGTTTAGGGATTTTGATGTCCATACGAGATTTTCAAAGAGATTTTGAAAACAACGCGCGCCAAATAGAAAATATCACCCAAGACTTGCTTTCGGTTTATGAAAAAGGTCTTGGGTTTTTAAATTCCTATGCAGAAGAGGACTTTAAAAAAGAAGCTGATGATTTACTGAACGACATCCGCGTTTATGCAAATCAGATGAACCATCAACTCCGGAAAACGGCAGACCAAATGAAGGATAGAATAGGGAAAGAAGACTATTCGGCCAACTGGAAAGAATATGAAACAAATAAAAATTATTTTCGTGAATCTGCCTTAAAGTTTGAAAAAAGAGGTCTGAATTCTTTACCTGAAGACAAAAGACCGGAATGGGAAAATTCGTATGTTATGTACGAAAAAGAAATAGAACCACACATTAAAAAAGATTCCGAATTTGAAAAATTCATTCTCGACTTTGTTTCCCAATATGACAAGGACGATTTGACCAAAATTTCAGAGATCGTACAGGAAAGTTCGTCTCAGGAAATTGACTGGTCCAATCCCGTCGAATATAAAAATCAGTATATCAAGGCCATAAGTGAGTTTCAGCGGGAATTTAAACCGCAGAATCTTTGGGATTCATTTATGGAATTATTGGCCGGAGGCGTTCATCCTTCTCCTTCTGAGCGTGTGATGCTGGAAAAATGGGCAGACGGCGAACAGAAATCCAGAGAAGATATGTAATCAGTCAGGAAGAGATAATGCATAAATCTTTTCCCAATTTTTTCCGGTTATCAACAGATTATTGTCCATTCGTGCAATTCCGTTCAGGACATCATCTGAACCTTTGGTTTCGGAAAGTTTTGTCAAATCATAATATTGTTCAACTGCCCCCGAATTGGGATTGATAACGAGAATGAAATTGGTCGTCCAGACATTGGCAAAAATCTTTCCGTCTATATATTCCAGTTCGTTCAGATGAGTATATACAGATTGATAACCCGCCACTTGTATTTTACGCTGTAACTGAAATTTAGCATCAAAAAAATACAAATTTTGGGTGCCGTCAGAGACGATTAATTCTTTTCCGTCCTTGGTCATTCCCCATCCTTCTTTTACCATGGATGGCAATGGAACTTCTTCCAATAAAGCATGGGTTTTTATGTCATAAACAAGCACCTTTCTTTCTCTGTATGTGAGTTGAAACAGTTTTCCGTCGAGTATGGAAATCCCTTCTGAAAAGATTTTTTCATCCTGTTTGACTTCCTGTACATACTGCACAGAACCCAGTGGATAACTGACCCATTTTGATCTTCCATATCGGCCCGAACTTTCATAGATTTTAGCATCATGGTAAAAAAATCCTTCGGTAAAAAGTTCTTTGGGATGTGGATATTCTTTCACAACTTCATAAGGAATGGAAGTTTCTTTGGTCGAACTTAAAATGGGAATGTTTGTTTCTCCAGCGATAAAATCATTTCCTACATACACTTTAATTTTTAAATTATTGACGCCCAAAAGCGTATTGGAAGAATCCATTACGAAATGATTAGGAATCGAATTTCCATTTAAAGTTAATTCGAGCGAATCCACAAAATCCTGATTCTTAAAGAAATAAACATTTAAACTATCGCCCAAACGCAAGCCGTTGTGTTGCAATTCATAAAAATTGGATTGTAAGTCCGACAGACTTTTCAGTTCTTTTTTGCAAGAAACAATCAGGATTAGAAATAGAACTCCAATTATTTTTTTCATTTTAATTTTCATTTGAAGCCCAACCATTAGACCATTTTGCCAATAAATCTATCCAAGCATCCGATTCGTTTAAACAAGGAAGATATTTGTATTTCTCACCTCCGCTTTCTCTGAATAATTCATCATAGCCCATAGCGATTTCTTCCAGCGTTTCCAGACAATCCGACACAAAAGCCGGCGCTACCACCGCTATGTTTTTAACACCTTCTTTCGGGAAATCCCTTAAAACAAAATCGGTATAAGGTTTAATCCATGGATCTTTTCCTAATCTCGATTGAAATGAAACCTTCACTTTTTCTTCCGGTAAATTCAATTCTTTTCTGATTAATTCCGTGGTTTCATAACATTGGTCACGGTAAGTTTTGATATGGGAATCCGTATATTTTTTTCCTATTTCCACAGCTTTCCGGTCATGTCTTTCGGGAATTCCATGGTAAGAAAACAGAAGCTTATCAAACGAATCAGGGAGTTGTTTTTCAATGTGTTCTGAAAGAACTTTGATATAATCGGGACGATTGTAAAAGGAATTCAGAAACGTCAGATTTATATTTTTGAAGAATTTTTTCTGAATTTCTCTGGTTTTGCCCACGACAGACCAAGAAGAACTCATCGTATATTGAGGATAAAGCGGAATGACCAAAACCTCCTCCACGCCTTTGTCCTGCAATTCTTGCAATGCAGAATGGATAGAAGGACTCTGATAACGCATCCCCAGCGCAACCGGAATGTCCATTTTTTCCTGCAGCTTTTTTTGTAAACGTTTTGAAAGGACAATCAAAGGAGAACCTTCCTCCCACCAGATTTTTTTATAGGCTTCAGCCGAAGCGGCAGGGCGTTTAGGCAAAATGGCCAATTCCACCACAAACTTCCGAATCAACCAAGGAGAGTCCAACACCATGGGATCCATCAGAAACTCGCGAAGGTATTTTTTCACATCCTGAACCTCAGTAGAATCGGGAGAACCCAAATTGATTAACAATACTCCTTTTTTCATTCAATGGTTTTTGCGTACTTTGTTGCAAAATTAAGGTATAAATCTTAAAATAAAGATGATATCCGTTGGATAAAGAATTTAACTAAATGGCAGACCTGCTCAATCCCGATCGTGATAATTTTTCGGAAGAAGAATTAAAAATTGAAGAACAATTCCGTCCGCAGAGTTTTCAAGACTTTACGGGACAGATGCATATTTTGGACAACCTCGAAATTTTTGTGAAAGCGGCAAAACTTCGGAGCGAAGCATTGGACCATGTTTTGCTACATGGACCTCCGGGATTGGGAAAGACTACGCTGGCACATATCATCGCCAATGAATTGGGAGTTGGCATCAAAATCACGTCGGGTCCGGTTTTGGACAAGCCGGGTGATTTGGCCGGGCTGCTGACCAATTTGGAAGAAAATGATGTGCTTTTTATCGATGAAATCCATCGGATGTCGCCTGTGATCGAAGAATATTTGTATTCCGCGATGGAGGATTACAAAATCGACATCATGATCGAGTCCGGCCCCAATGCACGTTCGGTGCAGATCGGATTGAATCCTTTTACGTTAATTGGTGCAACGACGCGTTCGGGATTATTGACCGCGCCACTTCGTGCAAGATTTGGGATCAACTTCCGGTTTGAATATTATCACCAGGAATTGCTGAGCACCATCATTCAGCGAAGCTCCAGAATTTTGGGAACGGAAATCCAAGAAGAAGCCGCGATAGAAATCGCCGGAAGAAGCCGGGGAACACCGAGGATTGCGAATGCTTTGCTTCGCCGTACAAGAGATTTTGCCCAAATCAAAGGAACAGGAAAAATTGATAAGAAAATTGCGGATTTCAGTTTGACGGCCTTGAAAGTCGATCAAAACGGATTGGATGAAATGGACAATAAAATCCTTTCCACCATCATCGATAAATTCAAAGGCGGACCCGTAGGGATTTCTACGATTGCAACGGCTGTTGGCGAAAACATCGGAACGTTGGAAGAGGTTTATGAACCTTATCTGATTCAAGAAGGTTATCTGATGCGGACGCCGCGCGGACGCGAAGCCACCGAAAAAGCGTACAAACATTTGGGGAAAATCAAATCGAGTTCTCAAAGCGGGTTGTTTGATTGAGTTGTTCAAGGAATCCCATTTCTAATATAAATGCTGTAAATAATTCAGTATATTTGTATTTATGCAGATTGAAAGAATCAATAATGAAATTTTAATCAGGGTTCCGGCAGACACCGATTTGTTAGGACTACAACGCATTTTGGATTATATACGGTTTCGTGAAATCACATCAAAAAGTAAAGCTACCGAAGAGCAGATTGAAAATTTAGCCCGTGAGTCAAAATCTGATTGGTGGAAAGAAAACAAAAGTAATTTTGAAAAGTGAAAATTGTTGTTGATACTAATATTCTTTTCAGCGCACTCCTCAATCCTTCCGGAAAAATTGCAGATTTACTGTTAAACTCCTATCAAACTTTTGAATTTCTATCTCCCGGTTTTATTTTAAATGAATTGGAAAAACACAGAGGAAAACTTTTAAAGTTATCAGGTTATTCCGATGAAAATTTAAACTTTTTGATGAGAATCGTCCTAAAGAAAATTGAGCTTATAGATTTAGAAATTATCTCACCGGAAGCCCGGAAAAAATCCATTGAAATCACTTCAGAAATAGACGAGTTTGACGCTCCTTTCATAGCGTTATGTTTAGAAATAGGAGCTCCACTATGGACTGGAGATAAAAAATTAATTAAAGGGTTAAAGGCCAAAGGAATTCCGGAAGTCATAGATACTGTTGCCTTGGCTGATTTACGAAACAAAAATGATTAAGATTAATTCATGGAAGCCAATTATTTAGAAAGTGCAATCAAGCAATTTGAATATTACAAACTGCTGGGAGATAAAACGTTTGCTCAGTTAAAAGAGGAGAAATTGTTTTGGCAATATAATGAGGAGAGTAATAGCATCGCCATCATTGTCAATCATCTTTCGGGCAATATGCTTTCGCGCTGGACGGATTTATTAAATTCTGACGGAGAAAAAGAATGGAGAAATCGGGATGCGGAATTTGAAAACCTGATTCAATCTAAGGAAGAAATGATTTCCAAATGGGAAGAAGGCTGGAACTGTTTGTTTGCGACTTTAAAATCTTTGAAAGAAGAAGATTTGAACAAAATCATTTACATAAGAAATCAGGGACATACTGTGATGGAAGCCATTAACAGACAGCTGGCGCATTATCCTTACCATATTGGGCAAATAGTATACTTGGGAAAAATGCTAGCCGAAGATCAATGGCAATCACTTTCAATTCCCAAAGGAAATTCACAATTATATAATTCGGAAAAATTTTCTAAGCCAAAGGAAAGAGCCCATTTCACGGATGAGTTTCTAAAAGATGAAAATTAATTCCTATCCATTTTGAAAAAATTCAAAGCTTTGTCAAAGTTGGAAAACATTATTTCTTAATGACTTTCTGTGTCAGAATCTTCCCGTTATTTTCGATAGAGAAAACATAAATTCCTTTGGACAGAAAAGAACCGTCCCAACTGATTTGTTTGGCTGAATCTTTTTGTTCCATACTTATTTGTTTTCCGGTCAGGTCTGTCACTTTTAATATAACTGTTCCTTGTATGCTCTCCGGTAATTGGACGTGCAAAACATCTTTAAAAGGATTGGGATAAATGATCAAATCATCCGTATTTGTTTCATCCGTTCCCAATGTATTGTTGAGTTTAAATGCGGGTGAAATTGTTTGGATTTGTTTGTTTCCGGAGGCATCGGTACAAATGATTTTCACATCATACCAAACATCATTTCCCTGAGGAATAATTCCGGAAAGAGAGGCTTCGTAATAGTCGCCATAACCCAATTGGTGGAATTCCGGATATTCGGTTAATTCGATTTCGGACCAGGTGTCCTCTTGATAAAGGCTGTAAAAAACTTCAACTGTGTTACCGGGATTATAAGCAAAATGAAAAACCTGTGGGTCTTTGGTATAATCGCCAGCTGACAATCGTATGGATGGTTCAGAGTTCGAATCAAATCGGTTGGTAACTTGATTTTCATGGTCTCTGAATTGCACGTAATGAACAGTTGGAGGGCAGCATTCTTCGTCCATATTGTATTCCAATATCGTATGATTCTTTCCAATGATATTTTCGATTTCAGAATTCAGATTTAAAATTTCCATTTTAATCATTCCATTAGTAGGTAAAACTGCTTCCCTAAAACCAAAATAATCACCTGAATAATAGAGTTCATTATTATGAAATATTTTGACATCTACAAAGGGCAAATCATTTTCACGTAATTCTCCATACATGCCCCAATACTGACTTCCCAAATTATTGTAAACTCCAGGCACTGAAAAGACAACGGAGGTTTGAAATGGCACATTATTACCGTGCCTTACATTTGGGTTATCAGCTTTAGAGAACGAAAATTTAGGATGAGGAGTAAAATTGAATTTTTCATTTTCATTAATAAAATACTGGTTATCAAGTGTTCCAACGAACGACGCAAACATACTGAATACATAGCCTCCGGAATTATACAAAACTTCTTTGTCAGTATTTAAAGAGATAGGATTTCCTTTGATTTCTAATGATACTTGCGGACCATTATATTGAAATGAATAATCCGAAAAACTAGGGACGACATAAATATTATAATCATCCTCATCTTGAATATTATTGATTTTTGCTTTGTAGAAATCATCGGGATTTTGATTAGAGTATAAACTGTATCTCGCAAATTGTCCCATTCCCATATTGTCCATCGTTTGTATAACCGTTAAGCTATTATTTAATGTTACTTCTCCATTTATTGAAGGCTGAAAACTTTCAGTATGGTAGACCCAATTATTGGGATCATTTTGAAGAACAGTTGAATTCTCAATTCCTTTTATGTTGCTAAATTTTGAAACATAATGATTTATAGAATGATTCAACCCTGCAAAAACATTTCCTATGGAATAACGGTCACTTACATCATTGATATAAAAATTCCATTGTGCTTCTTCATTATGACCGGAAGCATTTAAATAGGTAAAAGACGATAAATATAAATCTGCAGGATTAAAAAAGAAACTCCGAGCAAAGGTTAAATTTAGTGAGATCTCAGAATCCGGATTGTAACCATTATGCAATGCATTCCCATTTTCATCTAGTGTTATTAATTGAACAAAATTATCGGCTTCATCTGGTGAAATATCTATTTCAAAACCATCTGAGACTTCCTGATTTTCTTTAATAACGACATACTCTCTGTAATCTTCATCATTAAAACTGATAAAAAAATCATAGGTTCCTTCCGAAATACTTAAAGTCAACTCACCCGGATTACTAATATAATAAGTATAAATTTCACCTTCTTCGTTAAAAATAATCAGAAAGGAAGATCCCACAAAAGCAGTATCATCGTAATTTATATTAACAGTAAAAGTTGCGTTGACGTCTTCAGTATCTTGATTAATTAAGGTAGAACTATTTTTTACCAAATTGCGTGAATTCTCATTTTCAAATCCGATTTGATATTGTGATTCATCTATATAATTAAGATAGCTTCCCTCTTCCGGAGTTCCTATTTCGGTTACAATTAGTTGAGCATAAACGGCCATCATAAAGGAGGATAAACAAAACAAGCCCATTAAAAAATAAAACTTTCTCATCATAATTATTTTAGGTTCATATCATTGACGCATTAATTTTCAAATGGTTGCGTAAAGAATGTCAAAATCCCGATTGAATTCAGCCAAGTTGTCAGTTTTTAAAATCCTAATTCTTTCAAATTGTCATAAAAGACTGTCATACTGAGCCGGTCGAGCTATTGGCACATTTTTCGACAATACAGAAAGCATTAATATTCAAATAAAAATTTAGAAATATGTCAGAAATTACAATTAAACCGTTGGCAGACCGCGTGGTGGTAGAGCCTGCGCCTGCCGAAACTCAAACGGCATCGGGAATCATCATTCCGGATACAGCCAAAGAAAAACCCCAACAAGGAACTATTGTAGCTGCAGGTAATGGAAAACCTGATGAGCCAATGACTGTAAAAGTAGGTGACAAAGTACTTTATGGAAAATATTCCGGAACTGAATTAAAATGGGAAGGCAAGGATTATCTGATCTTGAGAGAATCTGATATTTTGGCAATTGTTTAATAAGCTATAAGCCGTAAGCAATATGCTTTAAGCGATGAGGGATTTCAGAAAATACGATATTTGGCAATTAAGTCACGAGTTGGTTTTGGAGGTTTATAATACTACTAAAGCTTTTCCGAAAGACGAAGTGTATGGTGTAACAAGCCAGATTCGTAGAGCTGCTGCATCTATACCGACAAATATTTGTGAAGGTTGTGGTCGGAACTCTGAAAAAGAATTCAATCAATTTCTCAATATCGCTTTAGGCTCTGCGCTTGAAACGGAATATTTGTTCATTCTTTCAAAAGATTTAAACTTTTTGGAGGAATCAAAATTTCAAGATTTCAGCTTGAAAATAAACACAATCAAAAGTAAAATTTACAATTTAAAAGAAAAATTAAACACGCAATAAGTGAAGCTTAAAGCATATAGCTTATTGCATAAAGCAAATAAATTATGGCAAAAGATATTAAATTCGATATTGAATCAAGAGACGCTTTGAAAAGAGGAGTCGATGCATTGGCCAATGCAGTAAAAGTAACATTAGGCCCCAAAGGTAGAAACGTAGTTTTGGAAAAATCTTTTGGTGCGCCACATGTAACCAAAGACGGAGTTTCTGTCGCAAAAGAAATTGAATTGGCTGATCCAATCGAAAATTTGGGTGCGCAAATGGTAAAAGAAGTTGCGTCTAAAACCAATGATGTGGCCGGAGACGGAACTACAACCGCAACGGTTTTGGCACAGGCAATCGTTCGTGAAGGATTGAAAAACGTAGCAGCAGGAGCCAATCCAATGGATTTGAAACGCGGAATCGATAAAGCGGTTACTGCAGTTGTTGCTAATTTAAAAGAACAATCTCAGGAAGTAGGTGACAATTCAGACAAAATCAAACAAGTAGCTTCCATTTCTGCTAACAATGACGAAACCATCGGAACTTTGATTTCTGAAGCTTTCGCTAAAGTTGGAAAAGAAGGAGTTATCACCGTTGAAGAAGCAAAAGGAACCGATACCACGGTTGATGTAGTAGAAGGAATGCAGTTTGACAGAGGATACCAATCTCCTTATTTTGTAACCAATCCAGACAAAATGGTAGCGGAATTGGAGAATCCTTATATATTATTGTATGACAAAAAAATCTCCAATCTTCAGGACATTCTTCCTGTATTGGAACCGGCTGTACAATCAGGTCGTCCTTTGTTGATCATTTCAGAAGAAGTAGAAGGACAGGCTTTGGCTACTTTGGTAGTCAACAGATTGAGAGGTTCTTTGAAAATCGCCGCGGTGAAAGCACCTGGATTTGGGGACAGAAGAAAAGCCATGTTGGAAGACATCGCGATTTTGACCGGAGGAACGGTTATCTCAGAAGAAAGAGGATATTCTCTGGAAAATGCGACTTTGGATATGCTGGGAACTGCTGAAAAAGTTCAGATCGACAAAGACAATACTACCATTGTAAACGGAGCCGGAGACGATGGGCAAATCAAAGCCAGAGTAAATGAAATCAAAGCTCAAATCGAATCCACAACATCAGATTATGACCGTGAAAAACTGCAGGAACGTTTGGCTAAATTAGCCGGAGGTGTTGCGGTTCTTTATGTTGGAGCTGCTTCTGAAGTGGAAATGAAAGAGAAAAAAGACCGAATCGACGATGCACTTCATGCAACAAGAGCTGCAGTGGAAGAAGGAATCGTTGCCGGAGGAGGTGTGGCTTATGTAAGAGCATTGTCTTCTTTGGAAAATTTGAAAGGTGAAAACGCTGACGAAACAACCGGTGTAAACATCGTACGCAGAGCTATAGAAGAACCGCTTCGCCAGATTGTCATCAATGCCGGAGGAGAAGGTTCTGTTGTAATTGCAAAAGTGAAAGAAGGCGCAGGCGATTTCGGATACAATGCAAAAACAGATGAGTATGTAAATATGATGGATGCAGGAATCATCGATCCTACTAAAGTAGTTCGTGTAGCTTTGGAAAACGCGGCTTCTGTATCAGGAATGTTGATTACAACCGAAGCGGTAATTACCGAAATTAAGAAAGACGAACCGGCAATGCCTCAGATGGGTGGCGGAATGCCTGGAATGATGTAAAAAGCTATAGGCTCTAAGCATAGCAATAAGCAAGGCGGACACAGAAATGTCCGCTTTTTTTTATGGAATAAATTCAGACTAATTTCTCAAAACGAGTTGAAGAAAATTCTGGTGGTTTTCCATATCGGATTTGAGAAGTGTCCTTATCCAAATCTCCTTCTCTCCTTCCATAAGATAAACCTCTATTTCGTCCATTTCGTCATAGAGCCTATAGATCTTCCCATCCATCTTTCCCTCTGTAATCAGCATTCTTCCCTGTTGAAGCGGAAGGAGCGATTTATAAGGTTTAGAAGCTATAAGTTCTGTCGTGTTTGTAAAAGATTCCACAAATTCTCGCTTATTCATTCCGTCGGTAATGTCATAAACCTTTATTTCGTATGTATGATTGGTGACGGTAATTTCATAAACATTTTCACCGCCGGTCATGGTCATCAAAACCAGTTCTTTCCATTCCTCCTGGGCATAGCCGGAAGAAAAAATTAGCATAAATAAACTGAATAGAAGAATTCTCATAACATTATGTAAGGATTTAAAAGTAGAAAAATGAAACAAAAAAAAACCCTGTTTTGCAACAGGGTTTTTAATGGTATAATTATAATAAATTTTAATCTTCAAATACTTTTACGTTGTCCAACTCCCAGGTAGCGGCAGCCGAAGTTGTAGAAGTATATTTAAAGGCGATATACAAATTACCTCCGATGGCAGCAGACACATCCAAATTACCTGAATTTGTCCATGTATTCCAATCATTTTGTGTATCAAGGGTCGCAGGAAGAGCCGTCCATGCAGTAGTGGTTACATCCCCTGTAAAATTGGTGGTATAAAATACTTCCAATGCATTTCCGCTAAATCCTCTGTCTGTTTCAAAGCTCAAATAAAGATTGCTTAAAGATGAAGGAGCTGAAATCGCATTACTTACCAACCAATCTTCGTTGTTTTGCGCACCGCTTGCAAATCCGCTCATGTAAGCACATGGCGCAGGATTACCAAAGTTACGGGTTTCCCAACCTTGAGCTCCTACTACACTGTGCACAGTCCAGTTTCCTAAACCGTTGTCAAATCCATCGGCAAACA
>JBEBVY010000046.1:0-15777 GCA_040392505.1 Moheibacter lacus
TATAATAAATTTTATTATGCGTGCATAGTAAAATAAAAAGATTTTACGATTTAATTAAATTGAAATAAAAACGGATGAATTGATAATTTAATTTAATATTGTGTATGAAATAGCAATACTATGGAGAATGAAATCGGTTCAAATTTAAATCCGCAAAATGAAAATATACAGTCCGGCACATTAAGTGAAAACATACAACATCTGAATAATCCGATTTTAGATCTTCCTGTCATACAGAAGAGTTATCTGAAGGAAATTATTTCCCATCATCAGGAAGACAATATTTTTTATTTTTCAGATGAAATTTCAAAAGTTTCCATCTCGGTCATCAGCGATGAAATCATTCGGGTCAGAATGGCGCCAAAAGGAATATTTTTAGATGATTTTTCCTATGCCGTTTCTGAAAAAAAGACGCATCCGGCTGTTTTTACATTTGAAGAAGAACAGAATCATTTTAAAGTTAAAACCAACACCGTTACTTGTGTCATTTCTAAAAAAGATTTTCTCATTTCGTTTGAAAACAGAAGAGGAATTGAAACGGTAAGTGATCATTCGCCCATGCATTGGGAGGAAAATGATGAGTTCGGCGGCTATTATGTGTATTGTACAAAAAAAGCCCAGCAAAATGAATCCTATTTCGGATTGGGTGACAAAGCCATGCATCTGGATTTGCGTGGACAACGCATTGTCAATTGGAATTCAGATACTTATTCCTATGCTTTCGGCCAAGATCCGCTTTACCGAACGATTCCTTTTTTTATAGGACGAAATGATGAGGGGGATTGCTATGGAATTTTCTTTGACAATACTTTTAAAACCCATTTTGATTTTGCTGCGGAAGAAAAAGATAAAACCAGCTTTTGGTCAGAAGGTGGAGAGCTCAACTATTATTATATCCATGGCCCGCATATGATTGATGTGGTACGTCGTTACCATCAACTCACCGGAACGCATTATTTGCCGCCGCTTTGGGCATTGGGATATCATCAATGCCGATGGAGTTATTATCCTGAGAGTAAAGTTCAGGATTTAGCCAAAACATTTCGGGAAAAACAAATTCCTTGTGATGCGCTGTATTTGGACATCGACTATATGGATGGATACCGTTGTTTTACCTGGGACAGAAACCGTTTCCCCAATCCTAAAAGGATGATAAAAGAATTGGCGCAAGAAGGTTTTAAGACAGTCGTCATCATTGATCCGGGAATCAAAGTAGATCCCAATTATTGGGTATATAAAGAAGGAAAAGAAAATAATTATTTCTGCAGGCGCGGAGATGATTATTTTATGGAAGGCTATGTTTGGCCCGGCCTCTGCCGTTTTCCTGATTTTACCAATCCAAAAGTACGCAAATGGTGGGGTTCACTTTTTGAAGGACTCGTAAATGACGGTGTTGCAGGCGTTTGGAACGATATGAATGAACCCGCTGTGTTTGGAAAAGGAACCTTTCCAAACGATGTCCGCCATAATTTTGACGGGCACAGAGGCTCCCATAGAAAAGCACATAATGTGTATGGAATGCAAATGGTGCGTGCTACTTATGAAGGACTGGAAAAATTATTCAAAAACAAACGGCCTTTTACCATCACAAGAGCAGCTTATGCCGGAACACAAAGATATTCCAGTGTTTGGACCGGAGACAATATCGCCACTTGGGAACATTTGAAAATCGGAGTGTTGCAACTGCAAAGACTCTCCGTATCCGGAATTTCTTTCTGCGGAACAGACATTGGCGGATTTACAGGGGAGCCTGACGGCGAACTTTTTTCCAGATGGATTCAGTTCGGCGTCTTTTCTCCGTTCATGCGGGCGCATTCGGCAGGAGACACGGCTGAACGTGAGCCCTGGAGCTTCGGTGAAGAATTCGAAGCCATCAATAAAAAATTCATTGAACTCCGATATAAATTACTCCCCTATATCTATTCGGTTTTCTGGGAACAATCCGAATTTGGATTTCCCATACTTCGTCCCTTGGCGATGACAGAACAGGAAAATCAGGAGAACATAAAACGGGAAGAAACTTTCTTATTCGGCTCAAAAATCCTGGTGCACCCCATCACAGATGCCGGTGTCAACCAAACCGAAGTTTATATACCCAATTCAGATAAGTTGTGGTATAACTACTGGACAGACCTACCGGTTCAAGGTGGAAAAACCTACAGCATTTTAACGCCGTTGGATGAAATGCCCATTTTCATCAAAGCCGGAACCGTCCTTGCGGAATATCCCGTCGTTCAAAATGTGCAAGAAATCAATCTAAAAACCTTGAAACTCAATGTATTTTTCGCTCCTTATGAAAGCACCACTTATACTTATGAGGACAATGGCGATACCTTTGCTTATCAACAGGAAATTTATCGGGAGAAAAAATTTATTACGAAAGGAACGCAAAACAGCTTTAAAATCGAACAAAGCTCAAAAGGATTGTTCAATGAGCAATACAAATACTACGAAATGGAATTCGTAGGAATCCCATTTGAGCCAAAAAACATACGTGTGGATGGTGAATTAATTGATTTTAATTTAAACTCAAAAGGGAGAATTTGCTGTAAGATTCCAAAAGATTTCCTTAAATTGGAAATGGAATAATTCCGCATTTTATGGCCCAGTCTTTTTCACTTTTCACTCCATTTGACATTGAACTTTTCAAATACGGAAAGCATTTCAAATTATATGAAAAATTGGGTTCCCATAAAGTGGATTTCAATGGAACTTCCGGAATTTATTTTGCCGTTTGGGCGCCAAATGCCAAATCGGTTTCGGTCATAGGCGAATTCAATAATTGGAACCGCAACAAAAACAAAATGCAAATCCGCAAAGATAAAAGCGGAATCTGGGAGCTCTTCATTCCAGAATTGGATTTGGGAATCATTTACAAATATTCCATTCAGACCCAAAAAAGCGAAACCCTGGAAAAGATTGATCCTTTTGCTTTTTCGTGTGAAATCCCTCCCAAATCGGCTTCGGTCGTCACTTCAACCTGGTACAAATGGAAAGATGGCCGATGGATGAAAAAACGGCATAAATTCAATTCGCATAAAGCGCCCATCTCCGTTTACGAAATGCATTTGGGTTCCTGGAAACGAGACCCGAACGAACCGCACCGCTGGCTCACCTATGTCGAAATTGCCGATCAATTAATTGGTCACATCAAAAAAACCGGATTTACCCATGTAGAATTCATGCCCGTGATGGAACATCCCTATCCTCCGTCCTGGGGCTACCAGATTACAGGATATTTTGCGGCCGATTCCCGTTATGGAACGCCTCAGGAACTGATGTATCTGATCGAAGAATTACATAAAAATGACATCGGGGTCATTCTGGATTGGGTTCCCTCCCATTTTCCTCAGGATGCCCATGGACTTTATAAATTTGACGGAACTTATTTATATGAACATGCAGATCCGCGCAAAGGTTTTCATCCGGACTGGAAATCTTCAATTTTTAATTATGACAGACCCGAAGTAAGGTCGTTTTTGATCTCCAATGCGCTGTTTTGGCTGGATCGTTATCATGCGGACGGGCTTCGTGTGGATGCCGTAACTTCCATGTTATATTTGAATTATTCGCGGGAAGAAGGCCAATGGGAGCCCAATCAATACGGCGGAAATGAAAACATCGAAGCCATTTCTTTTCTGAAAGAATTAAACGAAACCCTTTATCAGAACTATCCCGATGTTCAAATCATTGCAGAAGAATCCTCTTCCTGGCAAGGCGTAACCCAAATGACTTCAGACGGCGGACTGGGATTTGGGATGAAATGGATGATGGGTTGGATGAATGATACCTTGGATTATTTCAAAATCGATCCATTTTTCAGAAAACACCATTACCACAAATTGACCTTCAGCATCATGTACGCTTTCAGCGAAAATTTTATGCTACCGCTTTCACATGACGAAGTGGTGCACGGAAAAAGTTCGCTTTTGTTTAAAATGCCCGGTGATGAATTTCAAAAACACGCCAATTTAAGAGCCTTATACCTCTATATGTTTACCCATCCCGGTGCCAAACTGCTTTTCATGGGCGGAGAGTTCGGACAAACAACCGAATGGAGCTTTGATCATTCGCTGGATTGGCATTTG
This sequence comes from Moheibacter lacus, assembly GCA_040392505.1. Taxonomy (GTDB): domain Bacteria; phylum Bacteroidota; class Bacteroidia; order Flavobacteriales; family Weeksellaceae; genus Moheibacter; species Moheibacter lacus_A. The sequence continues at coordinate 4,089 of JBEBVY010000046.1, forward strand.
CTGGAATTCGAAGCACATCAAAAATTGATGGCGTTCGTTACGGCTTTAAATCAATTGTACCGGACAGAAAAAGCGCTTTATAAAAAACAATTTGAACCAGAAGGTTTTGAATGGATAGAAGTACAAGACGAAGAAAATTCGGTTTATGTTTACCGTCGGATGGCCGGGCCGAAAAAAGACGATTTAGTAATTATCCTAAATTTAACACCGACCTTGAAGAAGAATTATCGGGTAGGATTTCCGCATCACGCACAATGGAAATGCGTCCTGAATTCCGATAGTGAAACCTACTGGGGAAGCGGGATAGAAGTAAAATCGGTCAAAACACAAAAGCAAATCTACAAAGGACATAAATTCTCCGCCAAAGTCAATTTACCTCCGCTTTCAGGCATGGTTTTCAAAATCGAAAAATTAATTCCGGTACCTAAAAAAACAACAAAAAAGTAAAATAGTTTTTTCTATATTTAGGGAATAGCAAAACCTATATTTTTCTATATGAAAGTTTTTCATTTAAGTGCCGAATGTTATCCCGTCGCAAAAGTCGGCGGACTAGCCGATGTAGTCGGAGCCCTACCCAAATACCAAAATAAATTGGGTCTGGATGCTTCCGTGGTTATGCCTTGGTACAATCGTCCTTTTACGCGCGAGCAGAGTTTTGAAACGGTTTATGAAAGCGAAGTCGTATTGCGCGAACTTCATCTGCCTTTTCAAATCCTCAAAGAAACCAAAGACACACTTGGATTTCCGCTTTACATGATTCGAATCAATGGATTATTGGATCGTGAAAACGTTTATGGTTATGAGGATGCAGCCTTGCAATTCATTGCTTTTCAAGTTGCAGCTCTTCAATGGATGAAAGAAACTCAAAACTTTCCCGACATCTTGCATTGTCATGATCATCACACCGGACTGCTGCCATTTTTATTGAAATATGCCTATACTTTTCAAGAAATAAACATCCCAATCAAAACCGTTGGAACCATCCACAATGGAGAATATCAGGGCTGGATGGGATGGGAAATGGTCAATTTTTTACCCAATTTTGATATCGCCCATGGCGGGCTTCTTGACTGGAACGACATCATCAATCCTATGGCGGCTTTGGTCAAATGCGCCGATGTATTTACCACCGTTTCAGAAGGTTATTTACACGAATTATTGACCAATTCCGGAGCGGGATTGGAAAGTTTATACCAACAGGAAAGTTTTAAGGCATTTGGGATTCTAAATGGAATCGATAAGGAAGTTTGGAACCCGAAAACAGATAAAATGCTGGTGGCCAATTATGGTTTGACCAATTTTGTTTCCAATAAAAAGAAAAATAAAGAAGAACTCTGTGAGCGTTATCGCCTCAACCCGGATTTACCTTTGATTTCCTTCATCGGTCGTTTTGCATCGGAAAAAGGAGCCGATTTATTACCGGGCATCATCGACAGAATTATACAAGAACGAAGCGGCGACGTCAACTTTTTTGTGCTGGGTTCCGGTGATTCTAATACAGAAAATCGTTTAAAGGAATTACAACATCGTTTTTCGGGAAATTTCGGATTGGATTTAGGGTACAACGAACCGCTTTCACATATCATTTATGCCGGCTCGGATTATCTATTGATGCCTTCGAGAGTGGAACCCTGCGGACTGAACCAATTGTATTCTATGACATACGGAACGATTCCAATTGTCCGGAAAACAGGTGGTTTGAACGATACTGTTCCTGATTTTTCTGAAGATGACGGACGAGGATTTCAATTCAACGATGCTGATGTAAATGGCGCCTGCTGGGCGATCAATCGCGCATTGGATTTCGAAGCCAATAAAAAAGAAAATCAAAAATTGAGAAAAAAAATCATGAAAATTGATTTCTCATGGGAGAAATCTACCAAAACATATATAGACTTATACGAAAACCTAAAAAATAAATTATGAATCCTAATGTTCTTGCAATTATATTGGGCGGCGGACAAGGTTCCCGACTTTATCCTTTGACACACTCCCGTTCTAAACCTGCTGTGCCGATTGCCGGAAAATACCGTTTGGTCGATATTCCGATTTCCAATTGTTTGAATTCAGGACTGAATAAAATTTTGGTTTTGACACAGTTTAATTCGGCTTCGTTGAATTCGCATATCAAAAATGCATTTCATTTTGATATTTTCAGCAAAGGATTTGTAGAAATTCTAGCTGCCGAACAGGATTTTGAAAATACCAATTGGTATCAAGGAACAGCAGATGCCGTGCGCCAAAGCCAGAAACATTTGAACAAATTTGATTATGATTATCTGCTGATTCTTTCCGGCGACCAATTGTACCAAATGGATTTCAACGAAATGATTCAGTTTCACATCAGCCATGAAAGCGAAGTGACCATAGCCACCATTCCGGTAAACAGCAGAGATGCAACGGGATTTGGGATTTTAAAATCAAACGAAAATCATCAGATTACTTCTTTTATCGAAAAACCAAAAGCGGAACTTTTGCCGCAATGGAAATCGGAAGTAAGCGAAGAAAATCAGCAAAAAGGAAAAGAATACCTTGCCTCTATGGGGATTTATTTGTTTAACCGAAAAGCACTGAAACAAATATTTGATGAAGATCCCGGAAATGATTTCGGTAAAGAATTGATTCCCAATTCCATCCATAAATATAAAACGATGAGCTATCAATATGAAGGTTACTGGACGGACATCGGAACGATTCGTTCGTTTTTTGAAGCCAATATGGATTTGACGATGGATTTACCGCAATTTAATATGTACGGACCACATCCGATTTATACCAATTCGCGTATGCTGCCGCCAACCAAAGTGATGGGAACACAGACCAATAAAGTGATTTTCGGCGGCGGATGCATCGTTTCCGCCCAAAAAATCGAATCTTCCATCATCGGGGTTCGTTCCCGAATCGACTCAGGAACCGTCATGAAAACGACGTATATGATGGGAGCAGACTATTTCTCCAAACCCAAAGATTTTGAAGATTACATCAAATACGGGAAACCGCTGTTGGGCGTAGGGGAAAATTGTTATATCGAAAACGCGATCCTCGATAAAAATTGTACGATCGGAAACAATGTCGTCATCAAAGGCCATGAAGGACTGAAAGATGGTGATTTTGAAACCCACACCATTTCAGACGGAATTGTCATAGTCAAAAAATATGCAATCATCCCAAGCGGAACAGTGATTGGTGAGTAAATTTTAAATGACTCATTACCAAATGGTTGAATGATTAATATGATGATTTTTCAGGAAGATTTTCTAAAAATAAATACTTCTGATTTTCCAAATCCATTTGACAATAATAATGATTCAAACCATTTGTAACCATCAGAAATTCAGCATCCATTTTTAAATTATACCTTGCAATCTGATCAAAGGTTTCCTGCGAAATGGGTACAGAAGGCGCTTTGCATTCGACTATGATAAAGGGTTTTTCTTTTTTAAAAACGATGATGTCCGCTCGTTTTTTCATTCCATTGACCTCTATAATCAATTCGGTATTGATCGCTGATTTCGAATATTTCTTTTCCTCAATCAGAAATTGAACGACATTTTGCCGCACCCATTCTTCCGGCGTTAAAACCAGCCATTTTTTTCGGATTGTGCAAAAGATGTAAACAGAATTCTCTTCTTGTTTGAATCGAAATTGGTAATTTTCGGAAAAATTTAATTGAGGTAATTGTACGGAATTCATGAGTCAGCCAAATAGCATCATCAAAGATATTAAAAACAAAAAAGTTGCACCTATTTATTTTCTCTCGGGCGAAGAAGCTTTTTTTATCGACCAAATTTCCAAAACCATCGAAAACGAAGTTTTGACAGAGGAAGAAAGAGGTTTTAACCAAACCATTTTATATGGAAACGAAGCCGATTTGAGTTCCATCATTGGTTTGGCCAAACAATTTCCCATGGGTGCTGAGCGGCAGGTGGTCATCGTAAAGGAAGCACAACATCTTTCACGTACGATTGACCAATTGGAAGCTTATGCCGAAAATCCGCAACCTTCTACTATTCTGGTTTTTAATTACAAAGGAAAAACGCTCGACAAACGAAAAAAACTGGGAAAAACCTTACAGAAAAACGGTGTTTTTTTAGAATTCAAAAAGCTATATGACAATCAGATTCCCGATTGGATTGACACGACGGCCAAAGAATTGGGGTTGACGCTGGAAACCAAATCCAAATTTATGATGACCGAATATCTGGGTGCGGATTTGGGGAGGATTTACAACGAATTGCAAAAACTGAAAATCGTAGCGGAAGACGGAAAAATCACACCTGAAATCGTGGAAAGAAACATCGGTATCAGCAAGGATTATAATAATTTCGAATTGAGAAATGCCATCGAAACGCGCAATGCCGAAAAAGCTTTCCGCATCATCAAATATTTCAGCCAGAACCCAAAGGACAATCCGCTTGTGGTAACACTTTCCATTTTGTATCAGACTTTTTCCAACATCATCGTTCACCATTCTCTGACCGATAAATCCCAGGCAAACGTTGCCAAAGAACTCGGAATTCATCCGTTTTTTGTAAAAGACGCTACTACGGCAGCTAAAAATTATCCTTTAAAAAAAGCCACACGCATCATTTCTCTTTTACGGGAAGCCGATGTCAAGAGCAAAGGTGTGGGCGCGACCGGAAATACGAGTCAGGGAGATTTGCTACAGGAATTATTGTTTAAAATTTTTAGTATTTAAAGCGACGGATTATAAATTCGCATCATCGATTGATTTTACCACAGAGATCAGAGAACATTCTGAGATTTCTTTGTGTTCTTTGTGGTTAGAAAATAAAAAATTTATCTTTGGCTTCAGAATAGAAAAAATGAATTCCAGCCGCAATTATCCCATTGACAAATTTGTCCAACCCATTCAAAGCTTCATAGCACAGGAAAAATCAGGCGGTTTGGTTTTGGGAATAAGTGTCATCCTTGCGATGTTTTTGGCCAATTCTCCTTGGGCTGAAACCTATCACCATTTTTTTGAATACGAATTGGGATTGTATTTTGATGGAAAAAAAGGATTAGAATACAGTCTTCATCATTGGATAAACGATGGTTTGATGGCCATTTTCTTTTTTGTGGTCGGACTGGAACTGAAAAGGGAACTCGTTGCCGGAGAACTTTCCAATCCCCGAAAAGCGATGCTTCCCATAATGGCCGCCATAGGAGGAATGCTGGTTCCTGCCCTTATTTATTTTTCTCTGAATCCCGACGGCGAAATGAGCAAAGGTTGGGGAATCCCGATGGCGACCGATATTGCTTTTGCGCTGGGCGTTTTGTATTTATTGGGAAGCCGCATTCCGCTTGCGTTAAAGGTTTTCCTGACTGCGTTGGCCATTGTGGATGATTTGGGAGCGGTTTTGGTGATTGCCTTTTTTTACACATCCGAAATTTCCATTTGGAGTCTGATTACCGGATTTTCCTTCCTGGTCGTGATGTACGCCGGAAATAAATCAGGCGTACGAAATATTTTGTTTTATGCTGTTTTTGGAATTCTCGGCGTCTGGACTTCTTTCCTTGTTTCCGGTGTTCATGCAACGATTGCTGCGGTTTTGGCAGCCTTTACCATTCCGGCCAATGTTCGGATACGGGAGAGTTTTCTGGTGCAGAAAATCAAACATTCTTTAGAAAAATTCAGGGAAATTGACCCCAACGATAACGTTCCGACTTTGACCAATCAGCAACTTCATCTGTTGGAAGAAATCAAAACCGATCTCAACGGTGCTACTCCTCCGCTCCAGCGATTGGAACATGCCATGCATCCGTTTGTGACCTTTGTGATTCTACCTATTTTTGCGGTGGCCAATGCCGGCGTGACGGTGATTGATATAAAATTAGATCAATTATTCAGCACAAATGTAGCGCTGGGCGTCGCTTTGGGATTATTGCTGGGGAAAGTAATCGGTGTGGTGGGATTTACCTGGTTGAGTGTGAAACTGAAAGTCGCTCCTTTTCCTAGCGGAATGAACTTCAGAAATCTTTTCGGTTTAGGACTTCTGGCTTCCATCGGATTTACCATGTCATTGTTCATCACTTCACTTGCTTTTACGCATGAAGAATATGTTACACAAGCCAAAATCGGGATTTTCGCAGCCTCTATCGTCGGTGGAATTCTGGGTTATTGGGTTTTAAGCCGTCAGAATAAAAAGTCTTGAATTTAAAAAATTAGCCACTTCGGCTCTAAACCTTTCCACTCTGTCACTTCTCTCTTTCCATCACATAATTGACCATAGTTCGAAGCGATTCTTTGTATTCGTTTTCCGGAAATTCATCTAAAATCTCCAGCGCATCAGCCGTATATTTTTCCATGGTTTTCTGGGTGTATTCGATTCCGCCATTGTCTTTTACAAACTGAATTACTTCCCGAACCCGCTTTTTATTTTGGTTGTGGCGTTTCACCGAATTGATCAGCCAATCTTTTTCTTTTTTCGAAACTTTATTCAGAACATGAATCAAAGGCAAAGTCATTTTCTGTTCTTTGATGTCGATTCCGACCGGTTTTCCTATGATATCCGAACTGGTATAATCAAACAAATCATCTTTGATCTGAAACGCAATTCCCACCAGATTCCCAAACCGATTCATCTTTTTACAAACCTCTTCTTCCGCTCCCACCGACCTTGCTCCTGCTTCACAACAAGCCGCAATCAAAGTGGCCGTTTTCTGGCGGATGATTTCAAAATAAACTTCTTCCGTAATGTCTAATTTCCGGGCTTTTTCTATTTGTAATAATTCTCCTTCCGACATTTCTTTTATCGCTACCGAAACGACTTTCAACAAATCGAAATCTTCATTTTCAGTAGATAGAATCAAGGTTTTGGACAATAAATAATCCCCGACCAAAACCGCAATTTTGTTTTTCCAAAGCGCATTCAACGAAAAAAAACCGCGGCGCATATCCGAATCATCCACCACATCATCATGCACCAAAGTCGCCGTGTGGATCAATTCGATTAAAGCCGCCGCCCGATAACTTCTTTCCTGAAATTCTCCGGTCAGTTTCGCCGTCAGGAACACAAACATCGGCCGCATCTGTTTTCCTTTTCTGCGCACGATATAATGCGTAATCCGGTCCAGAAGCGGAACGTTGCTTTTCATAGACTGATAAAATTTCGTCTCGAAAAGTTTCATCTCTTCGGCAATCGGTGCTTTTATTTTTTCGACAGCTTTTTTCACTTTATTCGGCTAGAGAATGAATGCATTGGACACTTTGCTCCACATGAAAGGTTTTGAATTTAAAATCTTCATTGCTATAACAAATCACGCTGGGTTTATCGGGTTTTATGGAAATTCCTTCTATTTGTCCCACTTGCGCCGTAAATCCGAGCGGCAAATTAAATTTATTCAATTTATTGGCAAACAACAAGTCTTTTCCTTTTTTGGGCAATGAAAATCCGGAAATAAAACCAAATCCGTCCGGCGTATAACCGATCAGATAAAATCCATGGGTATTGGAAATCGGGTTGGTATCAATCGTCGCTCCCGTCACCAGATAATTGGTTTTAAAAGTTTCTATTTTTTTGGCTAATTGTTTTCCCGGCTTGACTTCCAGAGTATAATGCGTCGTAGCCAGATTGGTCCATTCTTTTGTAAACAAATGCAATTTTCCGTCATAATAAAACATGGCTTCGCAATCAAAATTTGTCTTTTTGTTTCCGGGATTGAAATTTTTCTGTTCGGGAAATGAAAATTCGATTTTCTGAACTTCAACCGAAATTTCTTCGTCGTTTGAATCCAATTCGGATATAGGAAAATAAAATACCGACAAATCGGTGCGGTTTCCCATGTTGTTTCCAAATTCACCAATAAAAAAATAGCGTTCGCTTACAGCCAATTCTTCCCAATCCCTGTTTTCGGCATTGGTGATTTTAACCGTTTGAACGGTTTTTCCGGTTTCAGGATTGATTTTATAAATTTCTGCTTTTCCTCCGCTGTCATTCTGCCCCCAATAAAATCCGTCGATGATTTCCAACGAGGAAATTTCATCTAATTTTTCCGAAATTTTCAAGGTTTTAATTTGATAATTTTCGATATCCAGCGTATCGATTTTCATTTGTGCTGAAAGATTCAGGACGCTCAATACAAAAGCAGAAGCTAAATATTTTATCATTTATGATGGATTCTCTTTTTGCTTCCCAAAGGTATTATTTTAAGTAGAATTGTACAAAGTATTATGGATAAAGTCTGGGAGGACTTACGAAGTGCGATTTACGAGGTACGAAATACGAAGTTCGAAGCTCGATTTACGAAGAACGGTTTACGAAGAACGGTTTACGATATACGATAGATATTTCAAAATACTCGTTCCGTAGGAACGTTTCGTTGGTAGAACGATTCGTAGGTAAAAATCCCGGTAACCATTTCAGTTTACAACCTTCTTTTACAAAACAGAATATGTTTTCCCAAAATGCTCTGCGTAAAAATCAAAGTTTGGTTTTCCGATTCTTTGAGTTTGAATTTTTTCCGAATCGATTCCACCGTCATCGGATAATTTTTTGAAATCACATGAAAGCTTCCTTTTTCTATTTCCTTTTTGGGGTTTTTAATTTCTTCCAAAACTTCAAAAACCTTTCCCGGAAAGGATTCCATCAGAATATTTGATGTGTACAAATGGGTGTTTTGGTGCAATTTTTTTAATCCGAATCTTTCGCCTACCAACTTAAATGCGCCTGATTTTAAAACGGCAGCATTGGGTTCGCAGATAAATTGATCGGGGCCTGAAAATTCCGAATTGGCTGTAGATTCCTCATTCCAATTGAATTCAAAATCGGATTGCCCGGAATCCAAATTCACTGCTTTAACTGTAGGATTGGAACAAACTTCGTTTCGACAAATCAACAATAATTCTTTTACTTCATTTTTAACCGCAACGATTTGAATTCCATGAATTTGTCCGATTTTATCAAAGGTTGATTTCAAATCGAGCAAAGGCGAAAGTTTGACCATTACCGTATCCGCCCGACTTAGAAATTCCTCCATCCATTCCAATAAGTTGGGCTCCAAATCTTCCAATAAAAATTTTTTCTGTGAAGCTTTTCTGCGCGCCGGATCCAAATAAATCACATCCCATTTCCGATCCTGATTTTCTTTTAAATAAACTTCAAAGTCAGAGTTTATATATTCTAAATTAGTCTGATTCAGTATTTTATAATTGTATTTTGAAATCTCTGCCAAATCGGGATTCCTCTCCAAAGCAATAACATTTTCGAAGTTTTGTGCAAACGCAAAAGCATCGATTCCCATTCCGGCCGTCAAATCAATTAAGGATTTTCCCTGAACCAATTTGGATTTGTAAAAGGCAGTCATCCAGGATGATGCCTGTTCGAGATTTAAAGTAGGCGGATAATAAATTCCTTCGGTTTCATATAAAAAAGGAAATTTGGATTTAGCGACTTGCAAACTTTTGATTTGCTGGGCCAATTCGGATGAAGAAGCTTCCGGAAAAGGTGATTTTTGAAGAGAAATTTGCCTGAAGTCTGCCAAGATATTTTCTCTCAAATAGGATTGGATTTTTTTATCTACTAATGATTTGTTCACCTTTTTAAATTAAAAGATTATGTCGATTTCATATTTTCGCCGTCTTTAAAATGCAAGCGTCTAAAAACAAAACTGGACAAAATGGTCAGAATTCCCATTACCAGAAAAGTATAACGAAATGCATTGTGCGTCTCATTGTGAATCAATTTCACATCGCCTTCAAAAAGTTTTAAAACAATCAGCCCGAAAGCGATTCCAAAACCCAATGACAGTTGCTGGTTGACCGAAATAAAAGAATTCCCGCTGCTGGTGTGATAATCCCGCAGGTCTGATATGGAAATGGTATTCATCGAGGTAAACTGAATGGAATTAAAAAATCCGAGCAGTGCAATGATCGGGACGTACCAATATATAGAAGCATGCACATCCGGGATAGCCATGGAGCAAATCAAAAATCCGATGATTAAAGTATTGGTCATCAAAGTAGCCCGGTATCCGAATTGATTGAGAATCTTAATCACGGCTGATTTCCCAAACATAGCGGTAAGAGCCATGGGCGCAACTATCCAGCCCGATGTTACTGCTGATTTTCCGTAGGCAATCTGAATCATCAACGGCATCAGCAAAGGTACCGAGCTGATTCCCAGTCGCGTCGCCATATTCCCCAGAATTCCTACTCGGAAAGTCCTTACCTGAAAAAGGTTTAACGGAAAAATAGGGTTCTCATCTTTTTTGGCATGACGATAATAAAAGTAAAACATAAGAAACCCGAGCAGGAAGATCAGTAAAACCGGTGTTATATTTTTTGTATTTCCCAATAATTCCAGCGAAACCGACAACAAAAGTGAAGCCGCAGCAAAAATCAGAAATCCTTTGAGATCAAAGTCAGTGTTGTTTGATTGATAGTCCGGCATGAATTTCAAACTGAGTAAAATTCCGATGATGCCTATGGGAATATTGATCAGGAAAATCCAATGCCAAGAAAAATAATCCACCATATACCCTCCTACCAACGGCCCGAGGACAGGCCCGATCAATGCCGGAATGATGGCATAATTCATCGCTTTGAGGAGTTCATTTTTGGGGAATGTTTTGATGAGTGCCAGTTTTCCCACCGGTGTCATCAAACTCCCTCCGATTCCCTGTATAACTCTTGATACCACCAGCCCGGTTAAATTCTGCGATAGCGAACATAACAAAGACCCCAAAGCAAATAGCACCAATGCCAGAATAAATATCCGTTTCGTCCCAAATTTATCGGCCAGAAATCCACTGACCGGCATAAACAAAGCCAACGTCAATACATAACTGATGATGGCATTCTGCATATTGAGCGGTGATTCGTTCAGGTCATGAGCAATCGCGGGAAGGGAAGTATTCAGAATCGTGGAATCCAGCATCTGCATAAAAATAGCCGTTGCCAGAATAAAAGGTAAAATTCGTTTTGTAAGATTCTGATCCTGTCGGGAAGCCTGCATAATTCAGGTTCTGATTTATAGATTTTTCGTAATGCTTTGTACCAATTTATATTCGGAAAAGAATTCTTTCAACACCACCCTCAATACGGTATAAGCCGGAACTGCAACCGCCACTCCGATCACGCCAAATAAAATTCCACCGATTAAAATAACCAGAAATATTTCCAATGGATTGGATTTTACGCTTCGCGAATAAATCAGCGGCTGATTGATGAAATTGTCCCAAACATGCGTAAGTATGTACCAGAACATAATCCATAAAACCGTTGGTACAATCTGCGTTTTGAAGTCGAGACCCAGTCCATGCAAATCACTCATCGACAGACTCGCCATAATCACGCCACCCAAAAGCGGCCCGATGTACGGAAGCGGATTCAGCAAAGCACAGAGCAAAGCGATTACCGCTGCATAATTGATTCCAAATGAGAGCAGTATGATAAAATAAAAGGTAAACATGATAAGCACCTGCAAAGTCAGTCCGATGAAATAGCGCGACAGCAAATCCTTGGTTTTATCCAACACCGATTCAAATCGTATTTCTTCACCGTTTGGTGCGATGGCTACCATCATTTTATTGATTAAATCACGGTCTTTCAAAAAGAAAAAGGTAATGAACATCACCGAAAATGTATCGATCATGATGATTCCCAATGTGGTGATGGAGTCACCAAACATCCCCGAAAGACTTTTTATGTTCACATTTTCCACTGCATCATTCAGTGCATTTTCCA
>JBEBVY010000047.1:0-15626 GCA_040392505.1 Moheibacter lacus
CAAGTTGAAACCTTTAAGATTGTTAAAAAGTAATTAGATCATTCTAATTCATAATTAAGCCCGGATTTTCCGGGCTTTTTTTATGCGTTCAAATGGAGAAATTTAATTGAAATTGAATGTTTTTATGAAACAAAGAATTTATAAAAACAATAAACCGAAACCATCAGTAAAATCGCTGCTCCTAAAATTCCTTTGAATAAATATGTATAATCAAAGCTATTTTCATGGCTATTTGAAGTGTTCCAATCTTTAAACAAATAAGCAGAATATCCAATTCCCAAAACGCCAAAAGCTATCCCAGCCAACAATTCCATTACTTCACCAACTCAATCGTATCCAGATCGCTGAAATCCTCTTCTATATTTCGGGCAGTGTGAAAAATCCTTTCATTTTCAAATAATTCAAATGGGCTGAAAACAACCAATACATCTTGTTGTTTGTCATTGACCAATAGAAAGAAATCCAGCAAATCTTCATTTCCGTCCGCTTCATTTTTGATCAAAAATTCTTTTAATTTCCCTTCGGAAATCGTTTTTATAAGCGAATTTTCATCCACAACTTTCGTGCTGTTGAGATAATAAATTTCATCAAATTCTTCTAAATAACTTTTCTCTAAAATTTCTTTTAAAGACTCTAACCAAACATTCATAAATCTGTTTATTTTTAAATATCAATCTTCTTTTTTCCGGTCAAAAACTTCATCCAGACTGAACCTTCCTGCACCTTCAAAAATCAGCAGGAAACTTCCGAAAAGCATCGCCAAAGCCGGTGTCATTTCCTCAAGCGTTAAATGTCTGTCCACCACAAAAAAGGCGACCAGAAAATTGATCATCATCAGAAAAGCCACAAACCTCGTTTGAATTCCCAACACGATTAAAAGTCCGCAAATCATCTGTGCATACACCGAAAGCGGTGCCGCCAAAGTCGGATAAGGAACATTATATCCGTCCAGAAACTGGGCGAATTCGGCCATTTTTTCAGAACTGACCACATTGTCCCAAACACCTAAAAAAATCCGGGCACCCATAAATAATCGGAAAAGTAAAAGCCCCAAACCTTTTAATGATTCCATAGTTTTTGAATTAGCTGAACTAAATTAACGAAAATCAATCGATTAAATCAAATTTTTTTACCCATCGGTTGCTCATTTGTATTTGATATTCTGAATAAAAATCCATTATATTTGTCTTTAACAAACACACAAATGAATTACCTCTCGGCGGACGGCCTTTCAAAATCCTATGGGATTCGGACGCTTTTTCGTGATGTTTCCTTTCACGTAAATGAAGGTGACCAAATCGCATTGGTAGCAAAAAACGGTAGCGGAAAATCAACGCTTCTGAAAATTCTTGCCGGAAAAGATACTTCCGACTCGGGAGAAATTATTTTCAATAAAGACGTAAAAGTTTTATTGTTTGAACAAACCGATGATTTCAACGAAGAATTAACTGCCGGAGATTATATTTTCAATCACTCCAATTCCGTTTTAGATGTAATCAGAAATTATGAGGAACTCATGGCGGAAAACCCTTCCGATCCCAAACTCATGGATTGGATGGAAAAGATGAATCAATTGGATGCTTGGCGAGTGGAATCATTGGTTCAGGAAATTCTTTCCAAACTGAAAATCGACTTTTTAAATCAGAAAACCGGAGAACTTTCCGGAGGACAGCGTAAAAGAATTTCATTGGCTAAATTTCTGATTGATATCAGTTTAGAGTCGGGTCATTTATTGCTGATTTTGGACGAACCTACCAATCATCTCGACATAGAAATGGTCGAATGGCTCGAATTCTTTCTCAACAAAGAAAATAAAACCATGATTTTGGTGACGCATGACCGGTATTTTCTGGATGCGATTTGTACCAAAATAATTGAACTGGAAGGCGGTCAAACCTATGTTCACAATGGAGATTATGAGACTTATGTGACCAATAAAGCCATCCGGATTGAAAACCAGACCGCAGAGATCGGCAAGGCGCAAAACCTTTATCGAAAAGAATTGGAGTGGATGCGCCGTCAACCCAAAGCCCGGACGACCAAATCCAAAAGCCGAATCGGTGATTTCTATGAAACCAAAGAGAAAGCCCATCAGAAAATCGATAAAAGCGAAGTGAAACTCGATATGCAGATGACGAGGTTGGGCAAAAAAATCATCGAAATGAAAGAAGTTTCCAAATCTTTTGGAAATAAAATCATTTTGGACAAATTTTCACACTTTTTCGGGCGTGGCAATAAAATCGGAATCATCGGGAAAAATGGTGTCGGAAAAACGACTTTTTTAAAAATAATCGAAGGAATTGAACCCTTTGATTCCGGTGAAATGGAAATCGGAGAAACCTTGAAAATCGGGCATTTCAAACAAGATGGAATTCAATACAAAGAAGACCAGCGCGCCATCGATTTTGTAAAAGATCTGGCTGAATCTTTCCCGCTTTCAAATGGTAAACAACTCTCGGCTTCACAGTTCATGGAATTGTTTCTTTTCAGTCCGGAGCAGCAATACACCCCGATTATCAAGTTGAGCGGAGGAGAAAAAAAACGCTTGCAATTGCTCTCGGTTTTGTTTCAAAATCCCAATTTTTTAATTCTCGATGAACCTACCAATGATTTGGATTTACCGACTTTGACCGTTTTGGAGAATTTCCTGAACGATTTTCAGGGCTGTCTGCTCATCGTCAGTCATGACCGTTATTTCATGGACAAAGTGGTCGATGAAATGATGGTGTTTGAAGGAGAAGGAAAAATCAATTGGTTTTTGGGAAATTATACCGAATATTTTTTGCTGCAAAAAGAATTGGATGAGCATAAAAAATTGCAGGAAAAGCCAAAAGAAAAACCAGCGGAACCGGTTCGTCAAAATTCAAAAAAACTGAGTTTTAAAGAAAAAAGAGAATTTGAAGAACTGGATACGGAAATTCCTAAATTGCAGAAATTAAAAGAAGATCTGACCGCTCAATTATCCGGAGATAACTTGGATTTTGAAACCATACAGAAAATTAGTCTGGATTTGGAAGAAACGATTCGGGAATTGGACGAAAAAGAAATGCGTTGGCTGGAATTATCCATGAAATCGGAAGAGTTATGACTACGTTGGAAATTTTCGGATATATAGGTGCTCTTTTCATAGGGATGATCATGGGTATGACCGGAAGTGGCGGATCTATCCTTTCCATTCCGATTCTGGCTTATTTGTTTCAATACGATGAAAAAACGGCGACAGCTTATTCGCTTTTTATCGTGGGCATCACCGCTTTGTTTGGTGCTGCACAATCTGTTTACAAGAAATTGGTCAATCTAAAATCGGTCTGGGTATTTGGGATTCCTGCTGTGACAGGGGTTTTATTGGTCCGGCGAATCGTAATGCCTGTTTTACCGGATGTTTTGTTTCACATCAACGGTTTTGGATTAACACGGCGCATGTTCATATTTGGATTGTTCAGTTGTCTGATGATTTTGGCGGCTTATTCCATGTTGCATAAATCCAAAATTAGTTTGGCTGAAATTGAAAACAGGCGTTTTGAATTCCATCCACTGATGGTTACGGAAGGTTTCTTTTTGGGCGTTTTCATGGGTCTGTTGGGTGCCGGCGGCGGATTTTTAATCGTTCCCGCATTGATGATGATTGCAAAATTGCCGATTAAAGAAGCCATTGGAACATCCATGGTCATCGTTTGTCTGAATTGTCTGATTGGATTCTTTTTGGGTGATTTCTTTTATTTGGAAGTGGATTGGGGGTTTCTTTTAAAATTTGTCGGCATTTCTTTGGTCGGACTATTGATCGGAACCTTACTCACCAATTTTGTAAACAGTGAACGCTTAAAAATTCTATTCGGATATTTTATAATTCTGATGGCAATTCTTATTTTTTTAATGGAATTTGCACTAAACACAAAAAGGATCTAAACCGGAGAAATTTCGATTGAAACACATAAGCCGGAAAATCACTAATTTTGCATTCTAAATTTTTCAAAATGAAAATCGAACAAATTTATACGAAATGTTTAGCGCAAGCAACTTATTATATTGAAAGTGAAGGAGAAGCAGTTGTGATTGATCCTTTAAGAGAAACAGATACTTATCTGGAAATGGCCGAAAGGAATGGCGCAAAAATCAAATACATTTTTGAAACCCATTTTCATGCTGATTTTGTGTCGGGGCATTTGGATCTGGCCAAAAAGACCGGAGCTGAAATCGTTTACGGGCCTACTTCTGAAGCCGGTTTTGATTTCCATCAGGGAAAAGATGGCGAAATGTTCAAAGTCGGAAAAATTTCTTTTGAATTATTGCATACACCCGGGCATACCATGGAATCTTCCTGTTTTTTGTTGCGTGACGAAAACCTGCCTGACGGCGAGGCAGGCGGAAAAGAATTGGCGCTTTTTTCAGGAGACACACTGTTCATCGGGGATGTAGGAAGACCAGACTTGGCGCAACGCGTATTTTCCGATTTGACACAAGAAAAATTGGCGGGTCATATGTTTGATTCGCTTCGCAATAAAATCATGCCGCTTTCAGACGAAATCATCGTTTATCCGGGGCATGGCGCAGGTTCGGCTTGCGGGAAAAACATGAGCAAGGAAACCTTTGATACCTTGGGCAATCAGAAAAAGGTGAATTATGCTTTGAATCCCGAATTGTCCAGAGAAGAATTCATCAAAGAACTCACCACCGGTTTAACTGCTTCTCCGGCTTATTTTCCGAACAATGCCGTACTGAACCGAAAAGAATTTTTAGGTTTTGATGAAGTATTGGAAAAAAATCTCAAACCGCTTTCTGTGGAAGAATTTGAAACTTTGTCAAACGAATCCGATGTGTTGATTTTGGATACGCGTCATCAGAACGATTTTGTAAAAGGATTTATCCCGAATTCTTATTTCATCGGAGTTCAGGGGGATTTTGCACCTTGGGTTGGAACCGTGATTGAAGACATCAACCAGAAAATCATATTTATTGCCGAACCGGGAAAAGAAGAAGAGGTGATCACAAGACTTTCAAGAATTGGGTACGACAATGTTTTGGGTTATTTGAACGGAAGTTTTGATGCCTGGAAAAATGCCGGAAATCCAATCGACACCATTGAAAGCATTGATATAAATGAATTTGAGAATCAGTATAAAGCCAATCCCGAATTGGATATTCTGGATGTGCGGCGTGCAGGAGAATTCAACAGCGAACAGATTCCGTCCGCCCAAAATCTTCCGGTGGATTACATACATAAAAATTTACACGAAGCCTCGCAAAACAAAACTTACTTTGTGCATTGTGCCGGCGGATACCGTTCCGTGATTTTTGCTTCGATAGCCAAATCCAAAGGATATAATAAAATGATCAATGTCGAAGGCGGATTTGGAAAAATCAAAACATCGGATGTTTTTCCGAAAACAGAATTCGTTTGTCCGACGACGATGTTGTAATTGTAGAATTGTATCAAGTATCAGGTATCAGGTATCAAGTATCAGGTATCAAGTATATTGTATAAACCTCCGGAAGAAATTTTGGAGGTTTTATCATTTATTCAGATTCTTTTAATTCAACTAAGTACCTTATTTTTGGCTCATAATCCCAAAGGATATCAATGTATTTAAGGTTTTCATCTTCTAGTACATAATAAAATTCATAGGTGGAGTCGTTTCTGGAAAAACTAACATACCGTTGTAAATCATAAGCTCTTTGGTTAAAGATTTTTTTATTCTTTTTATCAACGAACAAAAACTTAGGATTTCTTTTCAAATTTGTATTAATCTGAATATTGTCAATTCTTTTATTCAATTTAAATTTAAAGTGAATCGTATCGTTAACAGAATAGGTTAGCATTCCTTTTTGGGGAAATTCCAAATCAATGAAAGGAATGATGTTGGATTCAATATAAGGTTGATTTTTGAAATCTTCTTTTGAAATGTTTGTTTTTGGAATGACATCAGTTTTTTCAGGGAAATGGTCAATTGTCAATTTTTCAATTGGTGTCAGCCAGTAAAAATCATTTCGTTGTTTAACAAATTTCTTCAGCTTATCATTTTTATTCTTTTCCACATATCCGGAAGCCCAAGTCAAATCTAAGTAGTAAAATTCATCTTTAATCTCTATCCGATTCCATGCATGATCTAAAACTCCTAATCTTCCTGCATGAGTAGGTTTAGTTTTTATATATCCGTCTATAACCTGACAATTTATTTTTGCTAAATCGCACATTCTTTTAAAAAGTAAAGAGTAGCCAGAACAGATAGCTTTTTTCTTTCGTAAAGCTCTTTCGATTAATTTGTTTTCAAATTCAATTTGCTTGATTGCACAATCCTTTTGAGATTTACATTTAAAAGTTATCCGCTTCTTTCCTTTATTATAAGTTTTTATATCATAAATAATGTTTTCGGTTATCCAAACATAAATTGCTCTGGATTTGTCGAAATCATCCTCCATTCCATTTGTGAGTTCATTTACAAGCAAATGTAAATCTCCTTTGTAACGAACTTTCCTAGAATCATCATCAATTTTCTGAAACTTATTTTGGGCAGATAAAGCAGAAAAACTCAACAGGAAAAAGAAGATAAATATATGAGGCATATTTGGTTGATATTTTAGTGTCCTGCCAAAAATAATAAAAATGAATATAAAGCTATTGTCAGTCAGCTAAAGAACGATGGGTAATTTTATGAGAATTTATGACGTCATTTTATGATTTGACTTCAAAAACGCAAAAGTCAGCATCACGCCGATCAAGGCCATTCCCACGCCGACCAAAACCGGTGTATCGTAAGCAAGTCCCATCGTGATAGGAATTCCTCCGAAATAAGCACCCAATGTATTTCCCATGTTAAAAGCGGCTTGTCCGGCAGAAGCGGCAAAAGTTTCCGCGCCTTTGGCATCCCGAATCAGCATCATCTGAATTGGCGATCCGACCGAAAAAGAAATCACACCCGTGATAAAAGCCATCACATAAGCCATCCAACCGATCTGAGCAGTAAAATGAACAACAACCAAACAAATGGCCATCGATGAAAAACAAATGATAGTCGCCTTGGTCGCATTCACAGTATCGGCCAACTTTCCTCCCAACAAATTCCCGAAAAACATCCCCAAACCGACGAGAACCATGATGATAGGAACACGTCCTTCCGGAACACCGGAAACTTCGGTTACCATGGGCGCGATATAACTGATCCAGGCAAATAATCCGCCCGTTCCGATGGATATAATCGCAATCAACAGCCACGAACGCCCTTTTTTAAAATATTTGAGTTGACCGAACAGGTTTTTATTGGAAGTTTTAATAACCGGCAACCATAACCAAAGTGCTAGAAAAGTAAATAATCCTAAAAAAGCAATGATTCCGTAGGTAATTCGCCAGGAAAAATGATGTCCGACATAGGTTCCGATTGGGACACCAATCAGATTGGCCAAAGTCATGCCCGTAAACATTGTAGCAATGGCTTGGGCTTCTTTTCCTTTTTTGGCGAGATTGGTTGCAACGACTGAACCCACACCAAAAAAAGCACCATGCGGTAAACCTGATGCGAATCGGGAGATTTCCAGCGTCCATGGATTGGGAGCGATGGCAAATAAACCATTGAACAAAAAGAAGACGAGCATCAAAACCATCAATACGGATTTTGGCGGATATTTCCTGGAAATCAGCACCAATGTCGGAGCACCAACCACCACACCCAATGCATACAAAGCAATCAAATGCGCCGCTTTTGGAATTTCTATGTTGAGGTCTTTTGCAATGTCAGGAAGGATTCCCATCATCGTAAATTCAGTCATTCCTATCGCCATTCCCCCAAAAGCGAGGGCTATCAATCCTTTATTCATCTGAATTTTTTAAAAGGTCAAAGTTCGTGGTGAATTTGTTGGCGGAAAAATCTTTCTGGTATTTTTTTACTATGTAAGAATTAAATTTAATGATGGGATAATGGATTAGAAGAGAATTTGAAAAGTAAAAAAAACCGGAATTGCGTACAAATTCCGGTTCGGCATCATTTAATCTATTAAGGCAAAGCTATTTTATAACCTGAATTTTTTTTGTTTGGGTCATTCCGTTTTGATGAAGTGACACAAAATAAATGCCAGTTGAAATAGGAAAAGAATCAATCGAAATCAAATGCTTACCTGCGTCTGTGGCTATTTTTTCTTTTTTAGAAACCAAACGGCCTTGGCCATCCCAAATTGTCATCCCAATCACTCCATTTTCATTTGTACAAAAGCTGACTTTAGGATTTTTTCCTCCTATGGCCCGCATATATTTGAGATGGCACAAGTCCGTATCATCCATATCAGAAATAGCTAAATTTTCCTGTGTATAAATCTCTGTATTCCGTAAATAGATTTCATTAAAACCACCTGTGCAAACCAATTTCCAAATACCATCCACCAGAAGCGAAGTTGCATTTCCGGTATTCCATGCAGTGGGTTTGGAGGTCAATTGCGACCAAGTATCCGCATTGACATCATAAAAATAATTTTCATCGGAAACAGTGTCAAATGTATTATCCGTGGTTCCACCAATTAGAATCAAACCATTGGCCCAAGGTTTTAATTCAAAAAAAGTGCGGGTTTCGCCCGGAAAAGGCGTTCCTTCCGTCCAGTTAATCTGACTTCTGTCGTTTTGGTCGATTTCACCTACCCAAACGGTGTTCCAATAAGTTGTAGAAAAAGTGCCGTTGGAACCACCAACATAAATTAATTTATCTCCATAAACAGAAACTGCTCCATAGGACAACGCAAATCCGGGCGATGGAACGGAGGTCCCTTGCCTCCATTGGTCGGTTTGGACATTGTACACATAGGTTTTCTCCGAATTATAAGCACCCACTGTATAAATCAAACTATCCTGATAAGCCACGGCATCACCATCGGTATAAGCCACCGGGATGTCTGCTACCTGATCCCATTGGTCTGAAACCAAATCATAACGATAGACATTTTTTGTAATCGTTCCCGGCGTTGTTACCATGCCCCCGATGATGTAAACCTTATCTCCGACTTTTGCGCTGGAAGACCCCAAAATAGGAGTGGGCAGATCTGCCATTTGATCCCAGCTGTTTGTGCTCAGGTTGTATCGATAATTTTTATTGGAAATGATTTCCTGATCGTTTCTACCCCCGAAAATATAAACAAAAGATGCGCCGTCCATTGTATGGTTTTCTGTATTCCCGGCACGTATTCCTTCAGGTAAATCGGCTCCCGTTGTCCATTGCGCATAATTATTTTGCAAGCCAAATGAACTTAAAATTGTAATCAATAGAATTCGTTTCATCATGTAAAATTTATCTAAAACTAATACATGAAATCCTTCAAAAATTTCAAGTGGGTCAGACAGCAAAACAGAGATAACAGACAGCTTGTTTTATAGTAGAATTGATCTGAGGGCAAGATTTTCATCCATTCGTTGAGGATTATGGGTTGTTTGTAACAAAATAGTAATCAATCGGTTGAAAGATTTAATTTTGCGTTATGTTGAAAGATTGGAAAAAACATCTTTGGTTTTGGATTCCTTACACTTTTTTGGAAGTGTATTCAGAAGCTTATTGGATGGGAATTCAGTATCAACAATCGTTTTGGTCAACGGTTTATCATACCTTTTTGGAAGAGGTTTCCCAAATCATTGTGATCAAAAT
Source organism: Moheibacter lacus (assembly GCA_040392505.1). Taxonomy (GTDB): domain Bacteria; phylum Bacteroidota; class Bacteroidia; order Flavobacteriales; family Weeksellaceae; genus Moheibacter; species Moheibacter lacus_A. The sequence continues at coordinate 9,615 of JBEBVY010000047.1, forward strand.
TCCGATGGTTTATCTGATGTTGTATTTCATCGAAAAATTGGCCCATCAAAAAAGAAACATTTGGAAACTTACGCTTTCATTAACGGTTTCTATCTTGCTGTTTTCATGGTTGGGTTATTTGTTTTTGATGCATTTTGTTGTAAAAGTAATTTATTCGCACCTGGAAATTGTCGGGCTCGGAGGCTTTGGGACGATGATGAATTCATTTATGGACAAAATATTTGTAGCGAGTGTTGTCATTGCGCTCAGCGAATATTTATATAGCCAAAAACTGAGAAACAGAGAGCGGGACTTATTAAAAGAAAAAGTGGAAACGGAACTCAATTTTCTGAAATCCCAAATCAATCCGCACTTTCTTTTTAATACACTTAATAATATTTATGCGCTGGCAAGAAAAAAATCGGACGATACACCGGAAGTTGTATTAAAACTTTCCAAACTTTTGCGTTTTGTTTTGTACGAAGCCGAGGCAAGAACAATCCCGATTTCTCGCGAAATTGAATTTTTACAGGATTATATCGATTTACAGAAAATCCGCTTTGGAGAAAGACTTCAATTGCAATTCCAATATGAAGTTGAGAATGAACAACAAGAAATCACCCCCATGATTTTGATTCCTTTCGTGGAAAACGCTTTTAAACATGGAGCCAGTCAAAGCACAGATAATTCGTTTATTAATATTTTTTTAAAAGTACGAGGAAAAGAATTGTGGCTGAAGGTGGAAAATTCTTTTGAAAGCCAAACTGACGAGGAATTGGAAGGAATCGGGCTGAAAAATTTGAAACGCCAATTGGAATTGAGCTATGAAAAATTCGATATGAATGCCGAAACAAATTCCAATCGGCACATCGCTGAATTAGTAATTTATTTAAATTCGATTGCATGAAGATAAGTTGTCTGATAGTCGAAGACGAGCCGCTTGCGGTGGAAGTGATGGAGGATTTTATTGCTCAAGTTCCTTTTTTAGAATTGGAATCAGTGTGTAATGATGCTCTTTGCGCCATGCAGGTTTTGAAGGAAAAACCAATTGATTTGATGTTTTTGGACATACATCTGCCCAAATTAAAAGGACTCGATTTTCTATCGACCTTAAAAAATCCGCCAAAAGTCATTGTGACAACGGCATATCATGAATTTGCCGTAAAAAGTTATGAATTCAGTGTGTTGGATTATTTGTTGAAACCAATCGAATTCAGCCGTTTTATGGCGGCAGTTCAAAAAGCGCTGCCGACTGTTTCTACTCCTGAAACTTCTCATTTGCCGAGCAGTAAAGAATTGATTTTTACCGTTCAGAAAAAGAAAGCACGTGTGCCGCTTGAATCAATTCTCTACATTGAAAGCCAAAAGGAAAACGTTAAAATCGTGATGGAAGACAGAACTATTTTGACGCGCTATTCCATCAGTAATTTGGAAAAAGAATTGCCTGAAAACTTCATTCGTATCCATCGGTCTTTTATCGTTTCCAAATCCAAAATCGACTTTTTTGACACACAAGATGTTGAAATTAAGGGAAAACAAATACCCATCGGGCGGCATTATAAAGATTTTGTAAAGTCAAATCTGGGATAGTAAGATCTATTCGTTTACTTGTAATTCCTTAATCATATCGCGGAACTTGGCGGCTTCAATAAAATCCAAATTGGAAGCAGCTTTTTCCATTTTTTTCTGCAACTCTTCGATTTTCTTTTCTTTGTTTTCTGAAGACATTCGGCCATAAGATTCCCGCTCTTCAGCCGCAAGAGAATTCAGTGATTTCTTTTCGTATGGATTCAATTCAAATCTTTCTGCAGAGGAATTTATCTGATTGATTTTTTTGTTCAGTGGTTGCGGCGTCAGATTATTATCCGCATTGTATTTTATCTGAATTTCTCGTCTGCGTTCGGTTTCATCTATGGTCATTTGCATGCTGTTGGTGATTTTATCGGCATACATGATGACACGACCATTGATATTTCTTGCCGCACGACCCGAAGTTTGGGTGAGGGAACGGTGGTTTCGCAGAAATCCTTCTTTGTCGGCATCCAGAATCGCTACCAACGAGACTTCCGGCAGATCCAGTCCTTCTCTCAATAAATTCACACCGACCAATACATCAAACAATCCGGTGCGCAAATCCTGCATGATTTGAACGCGTTCCAAAGTATCCACATCTGAATGGATGTATCTTGTTCGCACTCCGAATTTCGTCAGGTATTTGGTCAATTCTTCCGCCATTCTTTTGGTTAAAGTAGTGACCAGAACACGCTCGTCTTCTTCGGCTCGTTTTTGGATTTCCTCCATCAGATCATCCATTTGATTTAGGGAAGGCCGAACTTCGATGATCGGATCCAAAAGTCCTGTCGGACGAATGATTTGTTCCACCACCACACCTTCCGATTTTTCCAATTCATAATTTGACGGCGTAGCCGAAACATAAATCACCTGATTTTGCATGCCTTCGAATTCTTCAAATTTTAAAGGGCGGTTATCCATGGCAGCCGGCAATCGGAATCCGTATTCGACTAGATTTTCTTTTCGGCTGCGGTCACCGCCGTACATGGCATGAACTTGCGGAATAGTGGCGTGGGATTCGTCCACAATCATCAGATAATCATTTGGGAAATAATCCAAAAGACAGAACGGTCGCGTGCCGGGAAGCCGCCCGTCCAGATAACGTGAATAATTCTCAATTCCTGAACAATAGCCGAGCTCCTTCATCATTTCTACATCAAATTCGGTTCGTTCCTGTAATCTTTTGGCTTCCAAATGTTTTCCGATTTCTTGAAAATAGGCAACCTGTTTGCCCATATCGAGTTGAATGTTTTTGATCGCGCCGTTCAAAGTTTCGGGCGAAGTCACAAACAAATTAGCCGGATAAATATTAATCCGATCCAAGGAATTTATTTTTCGTCCGCTCGCCGGATCAAAAGTTTCAATTTCTTCAATTTCATCCCCAAAAAAATGTACCCGAACGGCTTGATCCGAATAAGCCGGAAAAATATCGGTTACATCGCCCCGAACCCGGAAATTTCCGCGTTGGAAATCTACTTCGGAACGGGAATACAGGGAACTCACTAATTTTTGAAGAAATTTAGTTCTGGCAATGGTTTCACCGATTTGAATTCCGATGATGTTTTTGTGAAATTCGCTTGGATTCCCGATTCCGTATAAACATGAAACGGAAGCTACCACAAGTACATCTCGCCGTCCGGAAAGAAGGGAAGAAGAAGTACTCAAACGCAGTTTCTCAATTTCCTGATTAATGGAAAGGTCTTTCTCGATATACAAACCCGATGAAGGAATATAAGCTTCGGGCTGGTAATAATCGTAGTAGGAAACGAAATATTCGACAGCATTTTCCGGGAAAAATTCCTTGAATTCCATATACAATTGCGCTGCGAGTGTTTTATTATGTGCCAAAACCAGTGTCGGCCGTTGGGTTTCCTGCACCACATTGGCAACTGTAAAAGTCTTTCCTGATCCCGTTACACCCAAAAGCGTTTGGTAGCGGTCACCGGATTCGAGCCCGTTTACCAAAGCATTAATGGCCTGCGGTTGGTCGCCTGTCGGCTGGAAGTCCGAATGGATTTTAAATTGCATATAGTACGAAAAAATAGGTATGCAAAGGTACGAATTCGTTGTGAGTTTTGGGTTTCGAGTTCTGTGTTTGAAAATAATTACGAATCATTCTTTTCCGCAAAACTTTCTTTTCAATGCTCAAAATTTCTTCCGGGATTATATAAATCGAGATTTTGAAATGAAAGGCAGTGATTTTTCAATCTTTAAAATCAACTTGAATTTTTAACCGTTTCATTTCTTTTCTTATCCGGCATGGAAACAGGTAAAATGATAATAATTCATTTATATAGTGATGGCTGACAATTAATAACGTATCTTTGTGCGATATTTATCGAAATCACAAAATGTTCTTTTTTGGTTGCTTTAAATGCATACAACCAAAAATTATTTTCTAACATGAACATTTTTGTTTCTAATTTAAATCCCTCTGTAACAAATTTCCAGCTTAAAAAGCTTTTCTCGACGTATGGAAAGGTGTTGTCAGTAAATATAACGGTAAACGAATCTTTACCAAAATCAATAGGATTGGGTTGTGTGAATATTTCGGAATTATCTACAGCTTATGCTGCGATACTCTCTTTAAACAACACATTGTTCTTAGGAAATCTAATTAATGTTTCAGAGATAAATCCGTACGATGAACAAAATAGAATTAATAATAAAAAACATAATTAAGTATGAGTGATTCTTTTTTCAAAAAAGAAAATGCTAAGAAAAAAGCTAAAAAAAAGCAAGAAAAGGAGCTCCGAAGAGAAGAACGTAAAACCAATAATAACAAGGGGCAAAGTCTGGAAAGTATGTTTGCCTACGTGGATGAAAATGGAACGATAACGTCCACGCCACCCGATAAAACGAACCGTAAAGAAATCAATCCAGAAAAGATCCTGCTTGGCGCACGTCCTGTGCCAACTGAAACAAAAGTGAGAACAGGAGTTGTAACTTTTTTTAGTGACAAAGGATATGGTTTCGTTACTGATGATGAAACGAAGACAAACATCTTTTTTCATAACAATGATTTATTGACACCGGTCAGCTTAAAAGACAAAGTGACCTATGATATCAAAAAAACACCAAGAGGTGATAATGCCTCAAACCTTAAAAAAATATAAAAACAATTTAATACAAAAACAATGCAAACAGGAACAGTAAAATTTTTCAATGAAGTAAAAGGATTCGGATTTATAACACCTTCAGATGGAGGTAAAGACATTTTCGTCCATTCTACAGGTATTCAAGGAAGAATTTCAGAAAATGACAAAGTTACTTTCGACGTAGAAAACGGACCGAAAGGAGAAAACGCAGTGAACGTAAGAAGAGATTAATACCTTTATTCAAGTTTAGATTTTAATTGGAAGCTCCTGAAAAGGGGCTTTTTTGTTTTTGAAGATTTCAGATCAACTTCGCCTTCTCCCAAAGTTCATCCTGTTCTTTCAACGAAAGTTCCGAAATATTTTTCCCTTCATTTTCAGCTAATTCTTCAATTTTTTTGAAACGCGAAATGAATTTTTTATTGGTGCGTTCCAATGCATCTTCGGGATTAATTCCTGTAAAACGTGCGTAATTGACCAATGAAAATAAAACATCGCCGAATTCCTGTTCGCGTTTGGATGCATCGGTTTCAGCCTTGAATTCGTTAATTTCTTCTTGCACTTTGGCCCAGGTATCTTCCGAATTTTCAAACTCAAATCCCACGCCTTTTACTTTCTCCTGAATACGGAAAGCCTTTACCATGGCGGGAAGAGATAAAGGAACACCTTCCAGTACCGATTTTTTCCCTTCCTTCAGTTTGAGTTTTTCCCAGTTTTTTTTGACTTCTTCTTCATCTTCCACTTTTACGTCGCCGTAAATATGCGGATGACGGAAAATCAGTTTTTCCGAAATCCCGTTCAGCACATCCGCTACATCAAAATCACCGGTTTCGGAAGCGATTTTTGAATAGAAAATCAGATGAAGAAACAAGTCGCCCAGTTCCTTCCTGATTTCCGGTTTATCGTTTTCCAGAATCGCATCGGAAAGTTCATACATTTCTTCAATGGTCAGATAACGAAGAGATTCCATGGTTTGTTTTTTGTCCCATGGACATTTCTCACGCAGGTCATCCATGATGTCCAGCAAGCGATTGAATGCTTTTAACTGTTCTTTGCGTGAGTTCATAATTAGGTATCAAGTATCAAGACATAAGTATCAAGACATAAGTATCAAGACAAAAGTATCAAGACAAAAGTATCAAGACACAAGTATCAAGTATTTTGAGTTTTAGTACCTGATACTTCTGTGTGAATTATTCTTCCTTTTTCGCTTTTGCTTTTTTTGCTTTTGGCTTTTCTTCCGCAATAACTTCTTCTTTTGCTTCTTCTGTTTCCGGCTCCGGGGTTACCAAACCTTTTGCCTGAAGGATATTGTACCATTGGAATAATTTTTTCAAATCCGAGTCATAAACTCTTGATTCGTCGT
>JBEBVY010000048.1:0-15506 GCA_040392505.1 Moheibacter lacus
CAAATTTGTTGCACATTTTTTCTAATAAGCGACAAATATAATCAAATATGCTCGGCGTCTATATGCTTTAACAAAAATTATGAAAAAATTGTAATTTTTTAATTCCTTCTGTCTGAACCCCAAAACATTTTTTCCCGTAACGTCATCAAATAGGTTTTGTCGTTAGGCTCGACAATTTTTATTTTGAATTTAGCTTTTCTTAACTGTAATTTCACATCGGTCGATAAAGGCTTGTTTCGCGCATCAAGCGATAGGAAATATTCGCCTACCCGACTGTTTATTTTTAAATCCAATACAGATTGGTCCGAAATCGTAAAAGGGCGCACATTTAAATTATGCGGCGCTATGGCTGTTACGATAAATGTGCTGTTTTCCGGATGAACGATGGGACCGCCGCAACTTAACGAATATCCCGTGGAACCCGTTGGTGTCGAAACGATCAAACCGTCTGCCCAGTAAGAATTCAGAAATTCTCCGTTTACAAAGGCATCAACTGTAATCATACTGGTGGTTTCCCGACGCGTAACCGTAATTTCATTTAAAGCAAATGGAAATTCGATTTCGGCGTCATCTGAAAAAACTTCTATAAGCGAACGGCTGCTTATTCTATAATTTCCTGACAATATATTTTCCAAACTTTCAAACAGAAATTCCAGATTAATGGTCGCCAAAAACCCCAATCTTCCCGTATTTACACCCACCACCGGAATGTTTTTGTCCTGAATGATGGTTGCCGCACTTAAAATGGTTCCGTCTCCGCCAAATGTGAAAAATAAATCGACGGATTTCTGTAAATCTTCATAAGAAGTAAAAGTTTCGGAATCAATATGGAGTGAAAGTTCGTCATTCAGTATTTGCTGGAATTCTTTTTCTATCGTATAAACGATGTTTTTGCGGTTTAGCTCTGCAAAAAACGCCTCAAATGATGTTTTTTGTTCTTCCGAAGCTTTCAAACCGTAAATCGCTACTTTCATCTATAGAAATTAAATATCCAAATATTTCATCAACATATCAAACCTGTCTTTCATCAAATCTTCTTTTTCATCATTGAAGAATTTAAAAATCACCGTATAGTTAAACCGCTCAAAAGTCTCACTGACCGAAGCCAAATTATCGGACATCAGCTTAATGGTAATTTGGATTTTATCCCCATGATAACCGGTGATAAACAGTCCGATGATTCTGGCGTTATTGCTCTCCGCAATCTTCGCGATTTCGCTGATGGAGAATTGTTTCTGCGAAACTTCCACTATCATGATCGCTCCCGGTTCGGAAATAAAAGGCAAGGTGGAAAGCCCAGAAATCACATCGTCCATCATCAATAAGCCCGCATACTGATGTTCCGTATTCAAAACCACCAAAATATTGGTGTCGTTATGATGAAAATTCTGAACGGCATCGAGAAGCGAACCGTTTTCCGTCATATAAAAGAATTCGTTGAATTCCCTTAATTCGGATAATTTTTCATCCACATCCGATTCCTCCAGCGTCTCTCTGGAAATCATGCCCACGAAATTCAGTCCTTCAAAAACCGGAATATGCGTCAGCCCGAATTCCTTTATTAATTCCAAACCACGTCCCACCTTTTGGTTGAGCTTGGCCGGAATGAAGTCTTTGCTTATGTAGTCTGTAACGATCATCTTTACAAATGTAAAAATTAGTCCCTAATTATCAGGAACAAATCAAAACTAATTATTTTTTGGGCGCCTTATCGGGCTGGCGGCACTCGCTTTTTTGTAGCCTTCGAGAGCCTCAGGCTACAAAAAGAGCTCAAACAAATGCCTTCATCCCGGGTGCAGTTCAGTTAACAGTAAATAAAGTCAATCCGGAAATAGAAATTTCTGAAGTATGTGAGAGTGGCAGGAAAATATAATTTCGATAACGTATCTGCGGTATTTTTCAGAATTTAAAAAATCGTCTGATAATGAGGGTTTTCAAACAAAAATGCTTTTATAAAATGATCACAACTTGATTGTTTTTCATATTTAATCATTTCTAATTGATTTGTTTTAATAAAATGCTTTATTGATTCTTTTTTTCTTTTCCTGCAATTTCGGTAGTCTTTTCTATAAAATTTCGTGCTTTTATATTTTTCAAATTGATTATTTTTAAATCTATCCAACTCTTCGTATTTGAAATCCAATTCCTTTGAAACCAGGCTTTTTTTGAATTCTATAATTTTATAGTTTGGATTATAAATTTCATCAGGATTGAAAAAGCTGTAATCGTCAATCTCATCCGCTAAAATTAAGACACCATTAAATTCCAAAGCTTTAATTTTTTCTTGCAGATCTACCGTTACGATGTTTTGAAAATAGGCAGCGCTGTCTTTTTCGTTATAGACTAAAGCATTTAATTCCTTTAACAATAGTCTGTTGTCTACAATTTCAAATACAGCAATATACCTTCTCCATAAAGAGGTGTAAAAAAAATCTTCTGGAAGAAGATTCTTTTCTTCTACAAATTCTCTTAGCTCATCTTCAAAAAGCATTTCGAATTGTTTCTCTATATAGTATCCTTTTCCATTATAAACCAAACTATCTCTGATTTGTTCAGTAGCAAATAAAGGCTGACTCAATAGTAAAATCAGAAATAGGAAGCAAAATCTTTTCATTCTAATTTGTCTTGACTAAAACTCCAGAGGGCTGGGAGAGGCTTCTTATTTTTTCTTCAATAAAACCGTAAAATGCCGCAAAATTTCCGATTCCCAAACGATTTCCAGTCCGGAAGTAATTTCGTTTCTACGGTCGAAAATATTTTTCAAAGCAATGGCTACATAGTCCAAATGTTTGTAAGAGTACGTTCTTCTCGGAAGAGCCAATCGCAACAATTCCAGTTTCGGAAAACGGTCCAATCGCGTTTCAGGATCACGATCTGCCAGCAGCGTTCCGATTTCCACACCGCGTACTCCTGCTTCTTTGTATAGTTCTATGGCTAAAGTTTGCGCCGGATATTCCTCTCTCGGTACATGCGGTAAAAAATTCAAAGCATCTACAAAAACAGCATGACCGCCAATCGGTTTCTGAATCGGAATGCCGAACTCAATCAGTTTATTTCCCAAATATTCCACTTGGTCAATTCTCGCTTTCAGATAAGGAAATTCGGTGGATTCCATCAGACCTTGCGCCAAAGCACCCAAATCACGTCCTGCTAAACCACCATAAGTGATAAATCCTTCATAAATAATTCCCATATTTCCGCAGGCACGGTATAGTTTTTCATCCCGCATCCCCAGAAGTCCGCCTATGTTGACCAGTCCGTCTTTTTTGGCCGACATCGTAAATCCGTCACCATAGGTAAACATTTCTTTTACGATCTCTTTGATGGTTTTGTTTTTATAGGCATCTTCTCTTTCCTTTACGAAATAGGCATTTTCAGCAAATCTTGCCGCATCAAAAAACAAGGGAATTCCATATCGGTCGGACAAAGCCTTAACAGCTTTGATGTTTTCCATGGAAACCGGTTGGCCGCCCGAAGAATTACAGGTAACCGTAATCAAACAAAAAGGAATATTTTCTTTGGGATGTGTTTTATAAACTTCTTCTAATTTTTCTAAATCAATGTTTCCTTTGAACGGATGAAGATTGTTAATGTCAAATGCTTCGTCTATCGTACAATCAATTGCATGCGCTTTCCGGAATTCGATGTGTCCTTTGGTGGTATCAAAATGTGAGTTTCCCGGAACGACGTTATTTTCCTTTACCAAAATACTGAACAATACATTTTCTGCCGCACGACCTTGGTGCGTCGGTAAAAAATACGGAAATCCCAAAGTGTTTCGAACCACTTCCCGAAGTTTCAGGTAAGATTGAGAACCGGCATAGCTTTCATCGCCCACCATGATTTCGGCCCATTGACGATCGGACATAGAGCCCGTTCCGCTGTCGGTCAACAAATCGATGAAAACCCGGTCGCTGGCCAGATTAAACAAATTATAACCTTCTTCTTCTATCCATTTTTCGCGTTGCTCTCGGGTGGACATAAAAATTTCTTCCACCATTTTTACTTTATAGGGTTCTGCCCAGGGTAGTTCCATATGTTTGATTTTGATTGCGGGTAAAATTAGGAAATCTTTGTTGAATGTTTCGGATTTGAAGTTTAAAGTTTGATGCTAAACCAAGTAGTCCTTGATATAGATGTTTACTAATTCGTATATATTTGTGTTATGAGATGCAGGTTCGGTAATTTAGAGATTAAATTTATCACATGAAAAATTGTATAAATACCAATATTTGGTATATTTGAAACAAAGATTAAGTGATGGCAAAAAACACTTCTATATTACTTGGCGATTATTTTGACAAGTTCATAAGCGAACAAGTTCAAACCGGAAAATTTTCTTCTGCCAGTGAGGTGGTGAGAGCTGCTTTGAGATTGTTCGAACACGAAGAAACCAAAAAAGAGGAACTGATTAAAGAACTCAAAAAAGGGGAAAAATCAGGATTTGTGAAAAATTTCGATAGAGATGAATTCTTGGAAACTCTTCACCAAAAACAGTTTTCAAAATAATGACTTATAAAATAAGTAAGAAGGCTCAAATCGATATCGAAAACATTTGGCTTTACACTTTTGAAACTTGGTCAATCGAACAAGCCGACAGATACTTCAATTTAATCCTTGACGAAATTGAATATTTAACCCAAAATCCAACTTCGGGAAAAGACTATAATCATATCAGAAAAGGTTATTACCGCTCGAAAGTAAAATCTCATTATATTTTTTATCGAATTAATTTGAAGGAAAACGCAATAGAAATTATAAGAATTTTACATCAACAAATGGACATTGAAAATAGATTAGGAGATTAATTCCGGCTATGTGTAGCCAAAGCAGAGTTATTTTATCGTTGTCTAAAGCTAATCATGCATACTTTTTATATAGAATTCGTGATGTGGTTCGCAGTTCAATCCTTTTTCTGTGCCTTTTGAACAAATAAAACTGGGGGTTATATTCCTTCAAAAACCACCGAATTCTAATGGGACTTTTTAACGCCTGTGACGAATTCTTTCAGATAAAATGGCTCAAAATAAGCGACATCTTCCCAGCTATTTTGTTTGAATTTTTCTTCGGCCAAATGAATCATATTTTGAGCGGAAGGATGAATTCCGGTTTTGAATTCGGCATGAGGCAAATTCAGAATTTCCTTGCTTTTTTCTACGCCGTCCCCTATGAAAACAATTTTTTTATCGGCCAATTCCTGAAAAGAATTTTCATCCAGAATTTTCGCTTCTATTTCAGAAATCATCTTTCCATTTCCGTCAAAAACAGCCGTATAAACTTCCGTGCGGCGCGCATCGATCATCGGAATGATCAAATCAAAACCTTGGTCAATTTTTGTTTGCGCCAGAATTTCCAAAGAGTTCAGGGAAAGCAAAGGAATATTGAGTCCGAAACAAAAACCTTTGGCCGCCGAAACACCGATTCTCAATCCCGTATAACTTCCCGGTCCTTTGGAAACACAAACCGCATCCAATTCGCTCAAAGAAATTTCAGCGCCTTCCAACGCCCAGTTCACAAACTGATGTAGTTTTTCCGAATGACCATAGTTGTCATCGTATTCTTCACAAACACAGAGTAGTTCACCATTTCGCGAAATTGCGACAGAACAGTTTTTCGTGGAAGTTTCTATCTGTAGGATTGTCATTTGTAAAATTTATTCATAAATGTCTTTGCGATGCCCAACTGCAATGACGTCGATTAAAAGTTCTTTGTCAATTATCTCGTAAATTACACGGTAATTTCCAACTTTGATTCTGTAACCACTTCTACCTTTTAATTTTATATAACCCTGCGGACGTGGTGTAAATGCTAACTCTGATATAGCATCAAAAATAGGATTGGCAATATTGTCAGTAAGTTTGTCTAATTGTTTCTCAGCTTTTTTTGACAATACAATTGTGAAATCAGGCATTGTTTTCTTTTCGCTTTTTTAGATAGTCTGAGAATAAAATGCGTTCACCATCATCTTCTTTTTTGGCTTCATCATATAAACGAATGTCCTCTATTTCTTCCAATTTTTCTAGAATATCCTCATATTCTTTAATTGGAAGAATCACAGAAATCTTTTTTCCTTTCTTATCTGTAATATATTTTGGGTTTTTCGTTAGCATTGAAATTGATTTAAATACAAATTTAAGCATAAACCATGGATTGCGGAAAATATTTACAAACCTTCTGTCAAAGGCCTTCCTGCGTAGAAATCCAATACTTTCATACGGAAGATGAAATTGTATTTGGCTTGGGCCATTTGGGATTTGGCGATCACTAAATTATTTCTTGCGATGTTCAGATCATAAATATTTAAAACGCCGGCATCAAAACTTCTTTGGGCAAAATCGGCTGAAATTTCTGAAGAACGGACACTTTCTTTGGCCGCTTCATAGGCCTGGAAAGAAGAATTCGCATTGAAATAGGCCTCTTGTACATTTTCTCTTATCGTTTGTTTTTGTTGTTCCAAATTATTTTGGGCGAGTGATTCGCTGATTTGGGCTTTTTGGACGTTTAATTTATTGTTGAATTTTTCAAAAATCGGGATGTTTACACTCACCCCAAATACGTTGGTCAGGTTTTCATGCCATTGGCTTAGCCAGGCATCGGTCACCAAACCTTTGTTGAAATAATCGGCATAACTCGTTCCCAAATTATAAGTTCCGGTGATGGATGGCAAAAATCCGGTTTTGGCGATTTCTATATCTTTTTCTGTGGTTTCCAAATCAATTTCGGCTTTCCTGACGGCCGGCTGCTCTGCATAAGCGGTTTCCAAAACCTGATTTAAATCGTAAAGTCCCATCGTGATATTATCGGGAATTGATACGGTTTCGATGTCAAAATCACGGTAATCGGGCAATTGTAATAAGACGGAAAGATTGAATAAGGCGCGTTCTACCTCTATTGTGGCATCGGCCACATTTTTCTTTTCCTGTGCCACATTGGCTTCTGATTGCGCCAAATCGGCTCTGGCTATTCTGCCGTTGTCAAATAATTTTTGGGAACGGTCGAGCTGTTGTTCCGTTACAGCTAAATTTCCCTCTGCGATGGATAATAATTCTCTGTTGAGTACAATATTCAAATAATAATTGACGACCAATAAAGAAATGTCATTGATGGTCGATTCGGTTTGGAGTTTATAAGAATCCATTACCAATCCGGCTTTTTCTTTATTTAAATTTAAAAGTCCTCCGTTATAAATGGTTATTTGTGAATTCAACCCCAGACTGTTGCTGTATTGCTGATATCCTTTGTCGATGGTCGGGTGATGCGTTCCTATGGACAATTTATTGTCCAAATATCCGCTTGCAGAAGGCAGCCATTGGTTATTGGCATACTGCAAATCGTTTTCAGATAATTTTTCGTTGATTCTGTTTTGTAAAATGGTCAAATTGTTTTCAGCAGCATGATTGACACATTCTTCCAAACTCCATTTTTTTTGAGCAAAAAGGCTCGTTACAAACAAGAGAGTCAATAAAATAATAAGGTTCTTCATATACCATTCAACTATAGCATTTGTACAATTAAGTAACAAAATGTTACACAAATCTACTAAGATTTACAATGATTAATTTAAACTTTAGGTTTCTTAAATTATATTCGTAAAAAAAATAGAAGTAGGAATGAACGATAAAATGGTAGCCGGAAGTGAAGAATGGGTTTCGCTTCCTGATTTGGGATTGCCAACGATAAAAGTAAGAGTAGATAGTGGTGCCAAAACTTCGGCTCTGCATGCGGTAAACATTTTGCCTTTTCAAAGGAACGGCGAAAGCTGGGTTTCTTTTGATGTTTATCCTTTACAGTTTGACGGAAAACGCGTGGTTCATTGTGAAGCGCCGGTAGTGGACAGAAGGGTGATCAAAAGTTCCACCGGAAACAGAGAATCGCGTTATGTTATCCGTACTATTTTAAAATTAGGACAGGAAAATTGGGAAATAGAGGTTTCGCTTACAGACCGTGATTCTATGGGATATCGTATGTTATTGGGTCGAGAAGCCATGATGGGAAAAATCCTGGTGGATCCCGAAAGCCGTTTCCTGTTTGGACATTTGGCAAAGGAAGATGTGGAGAGATTTTATATAAAAGGAGATGAAAATACTCAGGGACTAAAAATAGGATTACTGGCCAGCAATCCCGAATTATACAGTAACCAAAGGATCATAGAAGCCGGCGAACAAATGGGCCATCACATCGAATTTTTTAACATCAGTCAATGTTATATAAAATTAGATGCAAAAACACCGGAGGTCCATTATCGCGGAGGACGTATTTTGAATGATTTTGATGCTGTCATTCCACGAATTAGGCCGAGCATGACTTATTATGGTTGTGCATTGACGCGGCAATTTGAATCATTGGGCGTGTATGTTTTGAATAATTCTTCGGCGATTACCCATTCGCGAGATAAATTATATTCGTTACAATTATTATTGAATAATGGATTGGACATACCCATTACGGGTTTTGCCAATTCCCCGTTGGACACAAACGACCTGATCAAAATGGTGGGTGGTTCTCCGTTGATTGTAAAATTATTGGAAGGAACACAGGGAAAAGGAGTAGTATTGGCAGAGACAAAAAAAGCGGCTGAATCCGTTATCAATGCATTTAAGAGTTTGAATGCCAACATTTTGGTTCAGGAATTCATCAAAGAAGCCAATGGGAAAGACCTTCGTTGTTTTGTAATCAATGGAAAAGTGGTAGCAGCGATGCAAAGGGAAGCGCCTCCGGGAGAATTCCGCGCCAATATCCATTTGGGAGGTACAGGTTCTATCGTAAAAATCACGAAAGAGGAAAAGAGATTGGCCATTCAAGCGGCTAAATCCATGGGGCTGGTCGTGGCGGGTGTCGATATGATTCGTTCTGTCAAAGGCTCATTGCTTTTGGAAGTCAATTCATCTCCCGGCCTCGAAGGAATTGAAGGTGCTACGGGAAAAGATATCGCAGTTGAAATGATCAAAGCCATAGAGAATAATGTGGCTAAACGATACAAAAGAAAAATAAAATGAAGGTGAGCTAAAAAAGAAAAAGGAACTTTTTAAAAAAGTTCCTTTTGTACCCGAGGCCGGAATCGAACCGGCACGTCCTTGCGAACACAGGATTTTGAATCCAGCGCGTCTACCAGTTCCGCCACTCGGGCTGGTAAATGGACGGCAAATATAGAATGTTTTTTTATTTAATTCCAAATTAAATTTCGATTTCTAATCCGTCATAAGCTAAAAATCGATTTTCAGGTAATTCTTCCTGTACTTCTTTATGAAAACCAAGCGTCAGACTGATATGGGTGAAATAAGCCCGTTTCGCCTTTACCTGGTCGGAAATTTCAAGGGCTTGTTCCAGCGTAAAATGCGAATAGTGTTTTTCCTTTTTGCGCAAAGCATTTAAAACCAGCACTTCTACATTTTGAATGGCTTCCAAGGTTTTTTCATTGATGGAACTTGCATCTGTGATATAAGCAAATTTTTCATCGACCAAATAGCCGATAATTGGTAGATTTCCATGCAGAATTTCCAAAGGTTTGATTTGAAATCCGGCTACTTCAAACGGATCATTCTCGACAAAATGTAAATTCAAACTAGGCGCTCCCGGATATTTTTCTTCAGCAAAAACATAAGGAAACCGGATTTTGATTTCATCGAGCGTTCGTTTCAACCCATAAACATCCATTGATTTTCCGGCGAAATGACTATAAGAACGCGTATCGTCAATGCCCAAAACATGGTCGTTATGTTCGTGCGTAAACAATATCGCTTCCAGGGTGCGGGCGTTGGCGCGCAACATTTGCTGTCTGAAATCGGGGCCGCAATCGATGACGACGTTTTGGCCGTTTTTCGTCATTAAAACCGATGAGCGTAGGCGTTTATCTTTGGGGTCTGTGGAAAAGTTTACCGGATGGTCACTTCCTATCACTGGAATGCCTTGTGATGTCCCGGTTCCCAAAAACTGAATTTTTAGCATTGAATTCGGTTTAATTGTGGTAAATTTACACCATTAAAATAAAAATGAAAATATGAGTTTTGACCAGGTTTTGTCGGCCAAACAAAAAGCCTTAGAAATTAACTTAGACCCAAACATTTATGGAACCTTCGCTGAAATCGGAGCCGGACAGGAAACCGTTCGGTTTTTTTACAGAGCAGGAGGAGCTTCCGGAACATTGGCAAAGGCCATGAGTGCTTACGATAAAGATTTTTCAGATGCCATTTATGGAAAAGAGGAAGACGCACGTTATGTGACGGAAGAACGTTTGAAAAAAATGTTGGATCATGAAATGCAGTTGATTGAAGAAAGACTGAATCATGAAACCCATAAAGACAAACTTTTTTTCACTTATGCCAATACGGTTACAACTATTGATTTTACTAAAACGTATAAAGGTCATGGTTGGGTTGGGATTCGTTTCCGGAATGACCCCAATCAAAAAGAATACAACGAAATCATATTCCATGTAAGATTTAAGGAAACCAACGCCCAGCTTCAACAGGAGACTTTAGGTATGATGGGCGTAAATCTTATATATGGAGCTTATTTTTATAATGATAATCCACGCAGGTTGTTGCGTTCGTTATATGACGGACTGGATAAAGATCAAGTTGAAATCGACATGGTTAACTTCAGCGGACCGCGTTTTGCTTATGTTGATAATCGTTTGATGAGTTTGCAGTTGGTTAAAAACGGAATGACAGATGCCGTAATTTTTGGACCAAACGGGAAAAATTTTTTACCGGCAGCTATTTTATACAAGAAAAACATTTTTGCGATGCGCGGAAGCTTTCGGCCGGTGACACTTGTCAACCTAGATATGCTTCAGTCCAGTTTGGATATGTTCATGAATCAGGATGATGTGGATGAAGAGAATACCGAAATCCTGTTTGAAATTACCTTGAGTAATCTTTCATCCGATGGTGAAATTGACGAACGCGACTTTTTGGATCGTGCAGATATCATAGGAAGTTTGGGATACAATGTGATTATTTCCAATTTTTCAGAATACTATAAACTCGTCCATTATTTTACCGAATTTACCCGAAATACAACCCAGATTGGATTGGGTATGGGGGTTAATAATTTATTGGAAGTATTTAATCCGAATTATTATGAAAACCTGCCGGGCGGAATCATGGAGGCATTTGGAAAATTATTCAAGAAAAATGTTATGGTTTATTTGTATCCTTATCAAAACAGAGAAACCAATCAGTTGTTGAATGCCGAGAATTTGAAAGTAAATGAAAACCTGAAAGAACTTTACAAATTCTTTAAATTTAACCAAAGAATTAAAGACATAGAAAACTACAATCCTTCTTATTTGGACATTTATTCGAGAAAAATTTTGGAACAAATCGGTAAAGCAGAGGAAGGATGGGAAAATCAAGTTCCGGAAGGAGTGGCAGAGATGATTAAAGACAGAGGGATGTTTGGGTACACCAATACATATGCTTTAAATTGACTGACGGAAGAAATTTTTATATAGATTAAAAACTCTTTCCTTCCATGGGAGGAGTTTTTTTTGAGATAGCCGGAAACCTTTTTCTGAAGATTCTGAAAAGATTTAGATATTTGTAAAAATTAAAAAATGGTTTGGGAAATATTTATAGGAGTTGTGATCATCTTATTGGCGCTGGATTTAGGTGTTTTTAACCGCAAAGCCCATATCATTTCTCATAAAGAAGCCGCCAAATGGACAAGTTTTTGGGTAGCTTTGGCCATGCTCTTTTCCGTTGTCATTTACTGGATGTACGGTCATGGGGATAAATACATAGAGAATCCGGATAATTATACTGCCAACACAGCTTTTTGGAAATACATTCAGGGATATTTATTGGAACTCTCGTTGTCTGTCGACAATATATTTGTCATAGCAGTAATCTTCCGTTCTTTCAGTATTCCGCAGAAATATCAACACAGAGTGTTATTTTGGGGAATTATCGGGGCGATTGTATTCCGGGCGCTGATGATTTTCTTTGGGATTTGGTTGATTGAAAAAATTGATTGGATCACCTATTTGTTTGGAGCTTTTTTAATTTATACGGCTTTCAACATGGTCAGTTCAAAGGAAGAATCAGAATTTAACCCAAAACAAAGCATAGTTTTTAAATGGGTGCGAAAAGTGATGCCGGTTACCAAAGGGATTCAGGGGCAAAAATTATTTGTGAAAAAAATGGGAGTTTGGGCTGCGACGCCTTTGTTTCTGTCTTTGGTCATCATAGAGTTTACAGATGTATTGTTTGCTCTGGACAGCATTCCGGCCATTTTGGCTATAACGGAAGATCCTTTTATCGTGTTTTCATCCAACATCATGGCCATATTGGGATTGCGTTCCATGTATTTCTTTTTGGCCAACATCATTGATAAATTCTCCTATTTAAAATATAGTCTTGCCATTATTCTAGTGTATGTAGGTATCAAAATGATTTTGCATCATTACTTAAAAGTCAATCAATTAGAGATACCGGAATGGCTTTCATTTGGGATAATTATCCTGTCGATTGGAGGCGGAATTTTATATTCGCTGCACAGAAACAATCAGGAAAAAATTGTTAAAAACAAAAATTCTTAAAAAACTTATCGAAAAAATGTGAATTTTTCGTTAAAATTGAATTACTTTTAAAATCGCAAATTAACACAGGTATTTAAAATAATTATTTTACTTATGAGAAAAACTTTACTCGTAATTTTTTTCCTTCAATTTTTGGTTTTTGGTCAAGCGCAGAGCATCATTGTAAATGGGGCATCTGATGCGGAATCAGCTTTTGGAGCGGAACAATTACTTACAGATGTATTACTGGATGGAGGGCTGTGTTCGTCTACTTCCAATTTCCAATTAGACGATAATCCCCAAGCCCAATTCCCAGATGGAAATAGAAGTTGGGGGTTTTTTAAAAAAGGAAGTTCTAACTTTCCTTTTGAAAGAGGAATCATTTTAACATCAGGTTTTGCTGTAAATGCCCAGGGTCCTGACACAGGAGTTGTTTCAGATGGAGACATGAATGTCTGGCTTGGAGATGCTGACGCAAATGTTTTGGTGGGAGGAAGTACATCAAGTTATAACGTAACCGTATTTGAATTTGATTTTGTTCCTCAAGGAAATGAAATTTCATTTAACTATATTTTTGCTTCCGAAGAATATCCGGATTGGGCATGTAACTCATCCTATAATGATGTTTTTGGATTTATCATCAGTGGTCCGGGAATTGTAAACGACCCGGGTTTAAGCGGAAAAAACATCGCATTATTGCCAAATGGTGATTATGTGACGATTAATAACGTGAATGACCAAGGATGTGGCGATGATACCTATTATGTAGCCGGTCCGTTTACTGCTATCCAGCACGGAGGCCGTACCATTCCTTTAACGGCTTATTCGGCAGTTACTCCTGGAGAAACTTACCACATCAGATTATTGGTAGCAGATGCCGGAGACGGATCTTTTGATTCAGCGGTATTCCTAGAAGCGGGATCCTTTAATCTGGGTTCTACCATCGTAGATGAAAATGGAGTCGATATTGGAGATAATTTAACCGTTTGTGGAGAAGAGTATACTTTACACGTAAATGTGGATGATCCAAATGTCGAATTACAATGGTATAAAAATGATGTAATCATAGAGGGAGCCACAACCAATTCATTGGTCATAAATGAATCCGCTACTTATAAAATAGAAGTAATCAGTGGAGATTGTTCCGCAAGTGATGAGGTGGAAGTCAATTTCACGGAATTAGCAACCAATGGCAATTCTTTCACTCTGGAAGAAATTGATTATGATGCAAATGGAGTCGAAATTTTCGATTTGACAGAAGCAGAAGCTGATATAATTGATGATCCAACCGGAATTACATTTACCTATTTTGAAACTTTGGCCGATGCAGAAGCAAATCAAAATGCCATTGCAAACCCTACTTCATATCAGGCAGCTGACCAAACGGTCGTATATGCGAGAGTAGATAGAGGAGAAGGATGTTTCAAAATTGTAACAATTATATTGAAAGTATTGGAGGATTGTATCAATCCGGAAGCTGCTTGTCCGGGTCCGGAATTTGGATTGAATATCCCATTTTTGAATGATGGTGAAATACCTCCATCAGCACCTGATGGACCCAATTATGGTTGTTTGTTCAGTCAACCTTATCCACGATTCTATTATTTCCAGGTAGATCAACCGGGGACTTTGAACTTCTATATGAATCAATATACTGAGCCCAATATGGAAGGTGAAGGAATTGATGTAGACTTCATCATTTGGGGGCCTTTTGATGAAGTGCCATGTGATTATGAAGATTTACAGCAAATAGTTGACTGTAGTTATTCGGCTGACTATGAAGAAGATGCAACGATACCAAATGCTCAATCAGGAGAGATTTATATCATGATGATTACAGATTATGCCGGAACTTATGGTATGTTTGGATATGTTAATTTGATATTTAATGAAGAAACTTCAACCGGTACTTTTGATTGTTCCATCATAACAGGAGATGAAAATTATCAATTATGTGATGATGATCAAGATGGTCAAGTTGAGTTTGACTTAGCCCAAATAGCTGTCGATATTACAGATGGTAATCCAAATCAAACGGTAACTTTCTATTCAACAGAAGAAGATGCCATTAACGATACCGGATTAAACACTATCCCTACAGCGCCATATGTCGTTACCACTGCTACATCACCTGATACCGTTTATGCTCAAATCAAGAACTCGGATGGAGAAGTTGAAGAGGTCATTACGATAACGCTTAGTATTTTAGACGGTGTTACCGGAGCCCAAAACGCTTCTTATTTTGAATGTGATTTAGGAGATGACGGAACGGAAATGGTTGATCTAACCGGAATAAATGTGATTGCCAATCCGGAAAATTATACCATTCGCTATTATGAAGACGAGCAAGCAGCCATCGACGGCGATGCTACTTTCATTCCAAACCCGGCAACATATGTAACCGGAACGACTACTATTTATGTGAGAATTGAAAACGAAAACGGATGTTTTGTAATCGTAGAAATCAATATAGAAATCGGTGATTTAACCGTGGATTTGGGTGAAGGATTCTCTATGTGTGAAGGCGAATTTGAATTGACCGCCAGTGGAGATTTCTCCGGATTTACTAATGTTACTTATACATGGACTTTAAACGGAGGTGTTATCGAAGGAGCAACTACTCAGACGATTACCATTTCAGGACCGGGAACTTATGGTGTAACCGTAAATACAGATGAAGGATGTTCCGGATCTGATACCGTAACCGTAACTCCGGGCGAAGCTCCAACCATCACAAACGTAATCGTTGGACCGGATTATGTAATCATCGAAGCAACCGGAGGTGTAGCCCCATATCAATATTCGATCACCGGATATGTATGGCAGGACAGCAACCAGTTCAATAATTTACAACCGGGCATTCATACCATATATGTTAGATCTGCAGAAGGATGTATAGTATCTCAGCAATTTGCGGTATTCTTCATTCCTACGATGTTCACACCAAATGGTGACGGAATCAACGATACATGGAATATTCCGGGAT
>JBEBVY010000049.1:0-14638 GCA_040392505.1 Moheibacter lacus
TGCCATTGTCCAATTTTTAGTTGTTCAAAAATAGGGATTTTATCTTACTTTTAGATGATGAAATCGTATTTTGCCATAGGTTTGATGTCGGGAACTTCTTTGGATGGATTGGATATTTGTTATGTGAAATTTCCTTTTCCCAATTCAGAGAATTTTGAAATCCTGAAAGCGGAAACGATACATTACGATGATAATTGGAAATCGAAATTGAAAAACTCCATGCAGCTCTCGGCGGAAGAGTTAACCCGACTCGATTTTGATTACGGTATTTATTTGGGAAAAACCACCCAAGCATTCATTCAAAAACACCAAATCAAACAACTCGATTTGATCGCTTCTCACGGACATACGGTTTTCCATAATCCAACTCAAAATTATACCCTCCAAATCGGAAAAGGACAAGGGATTTTTGCCGAAACAGGCATTCAGACGGTCTTTGATTTCCGTTCGCAGGATGTATTATGGGGAGGTCAGGGTGCGCCTTTGGTACCGATCGGGGATGAGATTCTGTTTCAAGATTATGATGCTTGTTTGAATCTCGGCGGATTTTCCAATATTTCATTTCATCGGAACGACAAAAGAATGGCTTTTGACATTTGTCCGGTCAACGTAGTTTTGAATCAATTGAGCGAAGAATTGGGAAAACCCTATGATGAAAATGGCGAAATCGCGCGTTCCGGTAATCCGGTTCCCGAATTCCTCGCCGAACTCAATTCATTGGAATTCTATCAAAATCCGCCGCCCAAATCGCTTGGCATCGAATGGTGTATGGAAAACATCTTTCCATTGTTGCAAAAGCATTCGGCTTCCATTCCGGATTTCTTATCGACATTTACCGAACATTTCGCCGAACAAATTGCATGGGTTTTGAATGAAAATGCGATTCAAAATGTGTTGGTAACGGGCGGTGGTGCTTATAACCAATATTTGATGGAAAGACTGCAATCCAAAACAGCTTCCCGGGTCGTCATCCCGGAAAAAGAATTAATTGATTTCAAAGAAGCTTTGGTTTTTGCATTTATGGGGTTATTGCGCTTGGAAAAAAGGATTAACGTCCTATCATCTGTTACGGGAGCGATGAAAGATCATAGTTCGGGAATAATTGTCAATTAATTTTTTAATTTAATCGTATGAATAAGCGAATTGTCATAGCAGACGACAACCATTTTCTGACAAAAGTAATCGCTGAAAAATTGTCCTTTTTTGAAGATTTGAAACTCAAATTTACGGCGCAAAACGGGAAGGATCTAATGAAAAAATTAGAACAGGATTCCATAGTAGATTTGATTTTAATGGACATAGAAATGCCCGAAATGAACGGCATTGAGGCAACAGCAGAAGTCAAAAAACGGTATCCGCAGATCAAAATCGTGATGCTGACGGTATTTGATAACGATGAAAATATTTTCAATTCCATTAAAGCCGGTGCCGACGGTTATTTGCTAAAAGAAGTTGACCCTAAAACCCTATACAACGGAATCATTGAAACCCTGAACGGCGGTGCTGCCATGACGCCATCCATTGCGCTTAAAACTTTAAAGCTGCTGCGAAATCCCGTGGCGTTTCCCCATTTGGAAAAAGAAGAAGAAATCAAACTTTCAACCCGTGAAATCGACGTTTTGGAACAATTGAGCAAAGGATTGAGTTATACTCTGATTGCCGAGAATTTGTTTCTTTCCCCAAGCACCGTTCGTAAACATATAGAAAACATCTATAAAAAATTGCAGGTTCATAATAAATTGGAAGCCATCCAAAAAGCCGAACGGAATAAATTGATTTAGTTGTTGGTGTGTTCAGATGATGGAGATTTTGAGTGGGAGATTGTTTGAAATGTTGAATGTTTGAACTTCGAAATTGGAAGATAGATGTCCCATAGGGGACTTCGTAAATCTTACTTCATCTACATTGCCATATCCAAACATTCAAAATAAGGCAATTGCCTTATTGAGCCCTAAGCTTGCTGTTTTTAATTTTGTCTTCATACAAATCACTAAAATTACTTTATGAAAACAATTAAAAAATCTTATCTGATTGCACTAACCATCATCCTGTCCGGACTTTTCACATTTTCTTGTAAAAGCGATGACGATGGTGGAGGCGGAGGCGGAGCTGCATCAGGAACTATCACTGCAAAAGTAGATGGCACTACTGTTTCAACAATTGAATTGACCACGGCTGCCCAAATAAGCGGCGGATCTCTTATGATCACGGGAAATGACGGAGGAAGTCCGAACAACAAAGCTTTTCAACTTTCCATAACCAGTTTGGACGGAACTGGAACCTATCCGATCGGTGGAGGAGCCAATGTTTTTAATATTGCCTCTTATACAGAAATAAATGTGTCAGATCCTATGAATGCTCAGATATGGCAAGCTCCTTATGACGATACCCAGGTGGGAGAAATCAACATTTCAGAACTTTCAGATTCCCGTGTAAAAGGAACTTTCAGTTTCCGTGGAAAAAATGCCGATGGAAATATTAAAAACATTACGGAAGGTTCGTTTAATGTCGCACTAAACTAATCTTTCTCATACCTAAACCTTGAATTCTTTTTTTTTTCAAAGTAAGCTTCTCTATCCTTAACCCTATCCAAACCCAATAAATGAGAAAGCTTAAAAAATGGTAGAAATGCATGAAATTCAAATTTATCCTCAATTTTCATAAATTTGGATTTCAGCTACCATTATGAAAACGCCCACCAAAAATTGCCCTACCCCTCTAACCTTCCTAAAAAAAGACATATGAACCGGCCACTATCCTTTTTCTTGTTGATTTTCGGGATAATTTATTCCGGTGCTTTGGGGCAAACCCTTCCCAAAAAAGACAGTCTGATTGCCGTATTGAATAAAACCAAAGATACTGATCAGAGAACCGCTGTGTTTATCCAACTTTCTATCCTTTATGATGCTACGGATTTAGAAAAATCCTACGAATATGCTGTGAAAGGTTTAAAAGAAGCAGAAAAAAAGAAAACACCCCAAACGCTTTCCGAGGCTTATAATAATTTGGCCAATGTTTACGAATACAAAAGCCAAACAGATTCTTCCCTGATTTATCATCAAAAAGCCCTTGCCTTAAGGTTGAAATCAGATGATTATATCAAAATCGGGGATTCTTACAACAACATTGGGATAGCTTATGACAAATTGGGGAATTTCCCCAAATCGCTCGATAATTATTTTCGGGCCTTACGTCACTATGAAAAACAAAACGATGCTGAAAAACAAGCCATGGTTTTTTCCAACATCGGAATCGTCTATAAAGCCCAAAAAGAATACGAAAAAACCCTCCAATACTATAAAAAAGCGCATAGAATCTATTCCGATTTGAATTCCGATTTTGGGATGGCGGTCTCCGAAGGCAACATAGGCGGCGTTCTGCTTTTGCTTAAAAGATATGAAGAGGCCATCGCATATTCGGAAAGAGCAAAAAAATTGTATGAAAAGATAGACTACGAGCGATTTGCGGCTTATCCGCTGATCAACATTGCTTCTGCCTATGAAGGTCTTCAGAATTATCCGAAGGCGGAACAATACTACAGGCAAGCAATTGATTTGCATAAAAAATACCAAAATTCTTATGAGATTGCCAATTCACTAAAATCCTATGCTTCTTTATTGCAGCATCAAAATAAAAATGAAGAAAGCATCGAAAAATTACAGGAAGCCCTCGGTTATGCCAAAAGATCCAATGGCGTCCTGCTCGAAGTGGAAATAAGAAGAATTCTCGCCAAGGCTTATGCCAATACCCGGAATTTCGGGGAGGCTTATGCACAAATGGAAGTCTATGCGACAGGGCGTGATTCTTTGTTTGAACAAGAAAAAACAAAAACCGTTTTTGAGTTGGAGAAACAATACCAAACGGAAAAAAAAGAAAAACAAATTCTGGTTCAGCGAGCGGAATTGGCAGAGAACAAATTGAGTTTGGAACAAAAAAACCGATGGCTGATCATGATAATCGGTTTGGCATTTCTAACGGGATTAATCGGCTATTTCGTTTACAGAAACCAAAAATTAAAAAACCAGCAGCTTCAAAAGGAAAACGAACTGAAAGATGCTTTGATTAAAGTCGAAACCCAAAACAAAGTCCAGGAAGAACGACTCCGTATTTCAAGAGATTTGCATGATAACATAGGCTCACAATTGACTTTTATCATTTCTTCATTGGACAATTTAAAATTCCATTTGGATCAAAATAATCCGGAAGCCGGAAAACGCATCGAAGTTTTAAACGATTTTACCCGAAATACCATCACCGAACTGCGGGACACGATTTGGGCGATGAACAAGGAAAACATTCTTTTTTCCGATTTGAAACTGCGCATCAATAATTTTCTGGAAAATGCCCGGTCCCATATTTCGCAAACCGAATTTGAAATGGTGATGAATGAATCCATAGACGTAACTCATTCGTTTACAGCATTTGAAGGGATCAATTTATACAGGGTGATACAAGAGGCGGTCAACAATGCCATCAAACATGCCGATGCTTCCCAAATCAAAGTATCATTTGAAAAGGTGGGAAGTCATTTCGAAGTGAAAATTTCGGATAACGGAAAAGGGATCCAAAACCTGACGCGGGATTCCGGAAACGGCATCAACAATATATACAAACGCGTGGCGGATTTGGGCGGCGAATTGGTCATGCATTCGGAGCCTGGAAAAGGATCTGTTTTGAAAATTGTTTTTTAGAAGAATTAGAAGTTATTTCTACATTTGGGTGTGTTTAATTTTGATCAGAGATGACCTACGAACAAACCGTTGATTGGCTTTACAGCAAACTCCCTATGTTTCAGCGAACCGGCGCTTCTGCCTATAAAAAGGATTTGGGAAACATCCGGGCTTTGATGGAGCATCTGGGAAATCCGCATGAAAAATTCAAATCGGTTCATGTCGCCGGAACCAATGGAAAAGGCAGCACTTCCCATATGTTGGCGTCCGTTTTTCAAAAATCGGGATATAAAACCGGGCTGACGACTTCCCCTCATTTAAAGGATTTCAGAGAGCGAATTCGCCTAAACGGAAAAATTTGTTCGGAAGAATTTGTGATTGACTTTATAGAAAAACACGGTGAATTCATCGAATCGCTTCAGGCTTCATTTTTTGAGGTTTCCATCGCCATGGCATTTACCTATTTCGCAGAAGAAAAAGTTGAGATCGCCATCATCGAAACGGGTTTGGGCGGCAGATTGGATTCTACCAATATCATCCTGCCCGAATTATCTGTCATTACCAATATAGGACTGGATCATACCGGAATTTTAGGCGAAACGCTCTGCGAAATTGCAGTTGAAAAAGCCGGAATCATCAAACCCGGCGTACCTGTCGTAATCGGTGAATCTTCTGATGAAATCCAAATGGTTTTTATTCAAAAAGCAAAGGACACAAAGTCGGAAATCTTTTTTGCAGAAGAATTTGACTTCCCACCATACGATTCAGACCTTAAGGGAATTTACCAACAAAAAAATATAAGAACGGTTTTAACCGCCATCGAAGTTTTACAAAAAAAAGGATTTGACCTTTCTTTAAAATCCATTGAATCCGGGTTGAAAAATGTCATTTCCAACACCGGATTGCGCGGCCGATGGGAAATATTGCGGGAAAATCCGATGATAGTGGCCGACACGGCTCATAATCCGCATGGTTTGGCTGAAATCAAAAAACAATTGGAACAAACAAATTATGAAAATCTGTATTTGGTTTTGGGATTTGTAAACGATAAAGACGTAAAATCGATTTTGGCATTTTTTCCCAAAGAGGCACAATATTATTTCTGTGAGCCTGATGTTCCGAGAAAATTAGAATTGGAAGAATTAAAAAAACTCATTCCGAAAAGTCTAAAATCTGAATTTATTTCCGATCCCCGAGAAGCCCTGAAAAAAGCAGAAAAACAAGCTAAAAAAGGAGATTTGATTTATGTAGGCGGAAGCACCTTTGTCGTTGCAGAGGTAATTTAAAAACGATTTCAGTATTTTGTCTGAATCGGCATCACTAAGTCCGGTTATTTATTTCTTCAATAAGTTTTTAGGCAAAAATCGTTTCCAGCCTCTCGGATTTTTGGAAGCATTCCCGTAGCCATAACCGTATCCGTAACCATAACCGTATCCGTAGCCATAACCTTTTCCGGCACCGACATCATTGAGAATCAAGGCCATGTTAGGCAATCGTTTGTCGCGGTACAAATCCTCCGGCATTTCCAACATCCGTTTATCCAAATAGTTGGCTCGGACGACATATAAAAACATATCGGCGAAATCTGCAATAACCTGTGTATCAGTCACCAAACTTGTCGGCGCCGTATCTACCACAATATAATCATAGCGTCCTTTTACTTGTTCCAACATTTCTTTGAATCGTCCGTTCATCAATAATTCTGAAGGATTAGGCGCCAAAGCTCCAGAATGTATGATATCAAAAGGAAGTGTGGTATCGCTGATCAAAATATCCTCAATCGGCAAGTCAAAATCGCTTAAAAACTGCGTGATGCCTTTGCGTTTGTTAAATTGGGTGATGTCGAGCATTTCCAGCACCCTTGGGTTCCGAATGTCAGCTCCGATTAACAATACTTTGTGTTTTTTGGATGCCGATAAAATCGTCGCCAAATTGACAGCGATAAATGTTTTTCCCTCTCCACTTACGGTTGAAGTGATGAACACGGTTTTTGCCAAATTATTTTTGCCGGATAAGTAGAAACCTATGTTGGTTCGCAGCATTCGGAAAGATTCGGCCAGCACGCTTCTGTCGTTTTCCTGAATGATCACATCGGTTTTGGTAGAAGGAATGTCTCCGATGATGGAAATACCCAATTTGTCAAGGTCTCTGCGGGACTGAACTTTGTTGTTCATCAAAAACATCAGATATAAAACGGCAAATGGAACGATTAAACCTACGGCGGTGGCCATGAGATAAATATTGTTCCGATTGGGAGAAATCGCGGCATTGCTGCTATAAGCATAATCCACAACCTTGATGGAGGAAGGAGTAGCGGCATTTGTGATTTCGTTTTCTTCTCTTTTCTGAAGTAAAAACAAATAAAGTGCTTCTACGATTTGTTGTTGACGTGATATGTTTTTAAATTCTTTTTCCTGTGTAGGGAAGCGGTTGATTTTAGAGGCAATTCTGCCGCTTTCTCCCTGTATGCTGCCCAATGCAATCTGGGTGGTCTTTTTATAGTTGTTGAGACTTTGGGTCAGATTGGTACGGATTTCCTGAATCTGCTGATTGAGGTTTTGTACAATCTGACTGGATTCGGTCGAATGCTTTAACATATCCATACGAGCCAGAATCAATTGGTTGTATTTGGAAGCATTGGCATTTACGGCTCCATCGGTCAGACCGACGTTTTCCGGAATCAGATCATTTTGGTTATTGCGCAAATAATCTTGCATGGAATTTACCAAACTCAGTTGGGTGGATTGTTCCAAAACCTGGGCGTTGTTGGCCGAAGCTTCTGACAAACTCATTCCGCCTTCCGCTTCCAGATTGATGACTTTATTGCCTTTTTTAAATACTTCGACATCCTGGTCTTTGGCTTGCAGATCATCTGATACTTTGGCCAATCTTTCTTCGATGAATTGAGTTGTTTTCTCCCCGATGAGTTCTTTATCGGCAAGCGCATCTTCATTGTATTGATTGATCAGTTCGTCGATCACTCTTTTTGCTCTGTCGGGTAAATTATCCACCATGGAAACACTCAGGACGGATCCGTCATTTATGGGGGAAATGGTCAATCTTCCTTTGAACATGCTGATTCCTGAAGATACCGGATAAATGGCCACATGTATGGTTTGCCCTGTGGAACTGCCATTTGGCAAGACCATGAGTTCTACATTGTTAAGCTTTACGGTTTTTCCAAAAGCCGATTTGATTGTTCTTTCGTTATGTGTAATTTCAATTTCCGATTTGGATTTGACATACACTTCAAAATTTACATACGAAATATCTTTGGACAATACGCTCACTTTAACCGGCACTTTGTCGCCAAAGAATTCTTGTTTTTTGACACGGGCATCAGAAAAATAACGGACGTTCAATTGAAGATTATCCACCACTTTTCCTATCAATCTGCGGGAGCGCATGATTTCGATCTGATCCGAAATATTGGGTTTTGTATCGCTTTTACTCAGTCCTCTTCCTGTCAAAGCACTTAATTCGGAGGTTTGAGAAGATAAATCCTGTTTGAGCAAAATTTTGGCTTCTGCACTGTAAAGGTTTTGGGTGTATCTCAGATAAATGGTAGCGCAGCTCCAGGCGATAAATAGTCCCAATACAAACCATACCCAGTGTCGGCGCAATTGTTCCCAAATTTCAATAAAAGAAAAAGATCCGGCTTCCGAATTGGCTTCTAAAACGGGTTGTGTGGTATTGCCTGTACTATTTAATTCGCGGTAAGACATTTGTCAGATTAACGGGTAATTAATAAAATAATGGTCAGCAAAAAGCTGGAAATAGACATCGCAAAGGAAATATCCCGAAATATGGTAGAATTTCTGGCGGTATTGATTTTATTTTGGTTGGGTTCCACATAGACCACATCATTTTGCGCCAAATAATAAACCGGCGAACTGAAAACCTCTTCCGTTAACAAATTGACGCGGTAAAAATTCCGTTTTCCGTTTTCTTCCCGTACAACTAAAACATTTTCCCTCAAACCATTGATAGTCAGATCTCCTGCCATTCCTATGGCTTCCAGGATGGTTACTTTTTCGTTTTGAAGCGGATAAGTTCCCGGACTTCCCACTTCTCCCAACACCGTGATTCTGTAATTGGTGATGGTGATGGAAACACCCGGATCTATGATTTCTTTGCTCAGCATGCCTTTCATATATTGAATGGCTTCGTTTCGGGTCAAACCGGCCAGTTTTATTTTGCCAAAAACCGGAAACTCTATATTGCCTTCTTCATCCACCAAATAAGTTTTACCCTCACCCATCACCAAATTGCTTTCCTGATTGAATATGCGGGTGGCATCTTGGTTTCGCCCAAATACGGTTATGGCAAGCAAATCGTCCGGTTGTATGGTAGCTGAATATTGTTCGGCTAACTCTTCAATGGACTCCAGGTCACCTTGAAAATAAACGATTTTTTCCCGTGGAACACATGAAGTAAGGAATAAGCCGATGAACATTAAAACGAAGTATTTTAATATGAGTTGATGGCGGTTTATTTTCATATTCGGGCAATTATTGCATATGCAAATATAAAACATAATTAATGTATCCATAAGGATTGTGAAATTTAAAGTCGAATTGGGGTTTTCTCCACAAAATTTTTTCACGCCACCTTAGGTCCTAAACTATATCGGGATTTTGAAGTCCTAAAGGTTTGGTGACAGGTGAATAGATCGAATTACTCGGTTCATATTCCGGAACGATTTCCTTCAATTTGGAAACCAGAATCTGATTGGTCTCCATAGGATTATCGGAAGGTTCAATAAAAACCAGGCTCATCACCTTTTGATCAAATCCTTGTGCGGAATGGTTGACTTTGGCTATCATGATTTTGGGATGGTGTGTTTTTACGGCGGTTTCATTGTCAACCAACAATTCCTCATAAATTTTTTCTCCCGGTCGTAAACCCGTGATTTTGATGTCGATATCATCCGGATATTTCAATCCGCTCAATTGGATAACCTTTTTGGCCAGATCAAAAATCTTGACAGATTCTCCCATGTCAAACACAAATACTTCGCCGCCCTTTCCCATGGCTCCGGCTTCCAAAACCAATTGACAAGCTTCCGGAATCGTCATGAAATAGCGGTTGATATCCGGGTGGGTTACGGTCAGCGGACCTCCTTCTTCAATTTGGCGTTTAAAGGTCGGGATTACCGAGCCGTTGGAGCCCAGCACATTTCCAAATCTTGTCACGACAAATTTGGTTTGGGAAAGCCCATTCAGTTGGGTAACATATAATTCTGCCACTCTTTTGGTCGCTCCCATGACATTGGTCGGATTTACCGCTTTATCGGTCGAAACCATCACAAATTTCTCTACCCCGTATTTGACTGCTAAATCCGCTACCGTTTTGGTTCCTTTTACGTTGGCCATAACGGCTTCATAAGGATTGTCCTCCATGAGGGGAACGTGTTTATAGGCTGCTGCATGAAAGATGATGTCCGGTTGAAAATGCCGGATCATTACTTCCATCCGATCGGGATTTCGCACATCGCCCATGACAAATTCACATCCGTTGGTACAAATTTTCCGCGTGGTTTGTTGCAGATCAAATAAAGCCGTTTCCGCTTGATCAACCATGATCAATTGTTTATGCGGATAATTCATGATTTGTCTTGAAATCTCACTACCTATGGATCCCGCGGCTCCGGTAACCATCACCACTTTTCCGGCAATCTCATTTCGGATTTCCTCGTTGTCCAGTTTGATGGGTTTTCGTCCCAGCAAATCCTCGATTTTGATATCTTTAATTTGTTGGGCGGTCAAATCTCCTTTTAACCAATTGGTAACAGCCGGAACTATTTTTAAGGATACAGGTTGATTGGCAAATTGATCTACGATTTCACGCAAACGTGAACCCGATAAATTTTGTATCGAAATGATGACTTCCGATATGGAGTTTTTCTCCAAAAATTCGTCAGTAGCCACGGAAGGATGATAGACGGGGATTCCGTTTATTTTTTTGCCTATTTTCTTTTTGTTATCATCCAAAAATCCAAAAACGGACACACGGCTTTTTTCATCACCCGTCAATGCTTTATAAGTGATCACGCCCGAATCTCCGGCTCCATAGATCACCACTCTGCGTTTGTAACGGTTTCCCATCACATAATAATTGTATAAATTTTTATACAGAATTCTCAAAAATGAAAGCGCGATGGTATTAAAAAGAAAGTGAACTACGATAACGGTTTTGGCGATACGATAAGCCGATTCGGTTTTGGCTTCGTAAATCATCCAGGAAAACAAGCTGATCATGATGGTATAAAGCACATTGGCTTTTAATACGTTCATCATGTCTTTGAATCCGGTATGACGTACGATGCCCTTATAGGACGAAGTGAGGATAAAGGCGAAAAAAGCAAACAATAAAACCTGGGGCAATTGATGGGTTACTACATCATAAAACCGCGTTTTGGGTCCAATGTTCATCCATTTTAAAATCCCGAATGTCAACAAAAATGTGTTCAGGGTGATGTACAGGTCTATAACCAAAACCAACCACCTGGGCGTTTCCTTCTGAAGATTCTTTTTAAGCTGATAGCTTATAAATGGAAAACTATAGGTTCTCAATGACTCTAAATAAATCCTGTTGCGTTAAATCCGATCCACTGGGCAGACAAAGTCCCTTTTCAAATAATTCTTCACTTGTCCCGTTGAGATATCGGGGATATTTCTCAAATACGGGTTGCAGGTGCATGGGCTTCCACAAAGGTCTGGTTTCGATATTTTCTTTTTGTAAATTCAATCTTATTTCTTCTCTTTTTTCAAACGAATCGGTCAAAATACAACTCAACCATCGGTTGGAAAAAAAACCGTTTGGTTCATTTACAAAACTTATACCATCTTTATCGGCGAGATGGGATTTGTAAAATTCAAAATGCGCTCTTCTGGCTTTCACTCTTTCGTCCAGAACTTCCATTTGACCCCGCCCGATTCCCGCCACCACATTGGACATCCTGTAATTGTATCCGATTTCCGAATGTTGATAATGAGGGGCAACATCTCTTGCCTGAGTCGCCAGAAAAACCGTTTTATCTTTTATTTCTTTTCTTTTTGAAATTAAAGCGCCTCCACCTGAAGTGGTGATGATTTTATTTCCGTTAAAGGACAAAACCGAAAAATCACCCAGCGTACCACATTTTTTGTCTTTATAACGGCTGCCCAAAGCTTCGGCAGCATCTTCGATTACGGGAATTTCAAATTTTTCCGAAACCCGCTTGATTGCCTCATGCTGATAAGGCATCCCATACAGATGAACCGCTATGATGGCCTTGGGTTTATGTCCTCTGGCCAATCGGTCATCGATTGCTTTCTCCAATAATACCGGATCCATGTTCCAGGTTTCAGGCTCACTGTCCACAAAAACAGGCGTCGCGCCCAAATAAGCAATGGGATTGGCGGAAGCCGAAAAAGTCATGCTCTGACAAATCACTTCATCTCCTGCTTTTACGCCGGCCTGGATCAATGCCAGATGCAAAGCGGCCGTACCGGCACTCAAAGCCGCCACATGGGAATCCGCTCCCAAATAATTTTCCAAATCCAATTCAAAGCCCTCTACATTGGGACCCAGGGGAGCCACCCAATTGGTGTCAAATGCCTCCTGTACATATTTTAATTCTCCCCCACCCATATGAGGCGATGATAGCCATATTTTTTTCTCGTTCATGACTGAATTAAATTGGGGTGTAAAGATACAACGAATTAACGGTCTCTGTCCGAATTTTCAACCGATTTAATTTGTTTGGCAGGATTCCCTACCATCACCGCAAAATCAGGCACATCACGGATGACAACTGCCCCTGCTCCGATGACCGCCCATTTCCCGATTTTCACTCCCTGAATTACGCAGGCACTCATCCCTACGTGCGTTCCTTCTCCTATCTTCACATCCCCTGCCAATGCGGCATTGGGAGAAATATGGACAAAATCACCCAGTTCACAATCATGATCGATGGAGGAATTCGTATTTAAGATACAATGATGACCGATTTTGGCACCCGAATTCACCGAAACACCGGAAAGTATCACCGTGCCCTTCCCTATTTCTGAAGTAGGTGAAATAGAGGTAAAAGGATGAACGATCGTTTTAAATGGGTAAGCATTCAATTGCATTGCAATTCGCTTTCGCGTGAAATTATCACCAATGGAAATAACCAATTCCTCTGTATTAACCGGAATCTCTCTGAAGACCGGATATTTCAACAAAGATTGGATGGCCGGATTTTCATCCACAAAACCCGAAATCTCCCATCCCGAAGCTTCTGCTGCTTCCGCTATTACTTTACCATGACCACTTGCACCAAATAAATACATCTTTTAATTTTTAAGGGTTTCCTTTAAAAACTTCCATAGTAGCTTGTCCGCTTTGCGAAATTCCTTCTCTTATGAACACTTTTTTCAGGGTTAAAAACAGAATTTTCATATCCAAGCCAAATGATAAATGATCCACATACCAAACGTCATATTCAAACTTTTGTTGCCAGGAAATCGCATTGCGTCCATTGACCTGCGCCCAGCCTGTAATTCCCGGTCGAACTTCATGCCTTCTTTTCTGAACTTCGTTATACAAAGGCAAATACTGAATCAAAAGCGGTCTCGGCCCAATGAGTGACATATCGCCTTTAATGACATTCAGTAGCTGCGGAATTTCATCTAACGAGGTTTTACGCACAAAAGAGCCGATGGGTGTTAAGCGTTGGGCATCCGGCAAAAGGTTTCCGTTTTTATCTTTTTTATCGTTCATGGTTTTGAACTTGATGATGCTGAAAATCTTTTCGTTTTTTCCCGGCCTTTTTTGAAAAAAGAAAGGATTTCCATGGGCAATCATCAAACCAATGCTTGTCAGTAAGAATACAGGACTCAGCAGCAATAACCCCAAGACTGCGGTGAGGAGGTCGATGATTCGTTTTAAAAAAAACCTATACATGGATTAACTGAATAGTGGGGCAAATTTAATTCATTTTTTCATTTGACTTTTAAAATAACCCACACCGCGTCACTTCGAGTGTTTTTTGTGAAACGGAGTGAAGCAAAAAATGTAAAACGCGTCACTTCGAGTGTTTTTTGCAAAACGGAGTGAAGCAAAAAATGTATCGAGAAGCCATCACCAAGTTCTCGATACTCGTTTCTGCGAAACGAACTCGAACTGACGAAATTTAACATTCAGCATTTTTAATTTTTAATAACCCACACCGCGTCACTTCGAGTGTTCCGAATTCATTCGGAATGTATCGAGAAGCAATCACTAGGTTCTCGATACTCGTTTCTGCGAAACGAACTCGAACTGACGAAAATCAATCATTCAACATTTTAAATTTTAAATTTTAAATAACCGACACCGCGTCACTTCGAGTGTTTTTTGTGAAACGGAGTGAAGCAAAAAATGTATCGAGAAGCTCTTGTTTTATTTATCAAATCTTTTTTTCGACAAATTTGGCAAATCATTAAAGCGACTTTCTATCAAAGCTAATTTTTTAGCTCTTGACCACTTTTTTATCTGCTTCTCTTTTTCAATTGCCATGGATATATCTGTAAAACCAGCATAGAAAACCAATTTGAGCGGTCTCCTTTTGTACGTATAAGATTCAGGATTTTTACCAGACTCATGCTGCTCAAACCTCCTGAATACATCATTGGTCACTCCCACATAATAGGTGCCGTCACTACATTCAATGATATAAACATATGATATTTGCATACCATAAATTTAATAATTTTTAAATATTCAAATTGGGAGTTCTCGATACTCGTTTTTTCAAAACGAACTCGAACTGACGAAATTTAACATTCAACATTTTTCATTTTTAATTTAAAATAACCCACGCTGCGTCACTTCGAGTGTTTTTTGCGAAATGGAGTGAAGCGAAAAATGTAAAACGCGTCACTTCGAGTGTTCCGAATTCATTCGGAATGTATCGAGAAGCCATCACCAAGTTCTCGATACTCGTTTCTGCGAAACGAACT
>JBEBVY010000050.1:0-14430 GCA_040392505.1 Moheibacter lacus
GGTTGCAAAGATAATAAACTTTCTAATTCAAGCAAAAAATTATTTAATCTTTCACGAGATTTCTTCCAATTACCAATTTTTGGATTTCGGTTGTTCCTTCTCCAATCGTACATAATTTAGAATCCCGGTAAAATTTCTCCGCAGGAAAATCTTTGGTATAACCATATCCTCCAAATATCTGCACCGCTTCATTGGCTATCCGCACACAAGCTTCTGAAGCATAATATTTCGCCATGGCTCCTTCAGTGGTCATCGGTAAGTTTTTATTTTTTAAATAGGATGCTTTCTGAATCAACAATTCAGAGGCTTCGATTTCAGTGGCCATTTCAGCCAATTTGAAATTGATGGCTTGAAAATTAGCAATTGCCTGACCAAATTGATGACGCTCCTTTGCGTATTTCAGCGCAGATTTATATGCTCCTTTTGCTATTCCCAAACTCAAAGCCGCAATCGAAATCCTTCCTCCATCTAAAATTTTCAATGCTTGTTTAAATCCTTCTCCTACTTCTCCCAAACGATTCATGTCCGGAACCCTTACATTGTCAAATATCAATTCGGCTGTTTCAGATGCACGCATCCCCAATTTATTTTCTTTCTTTCCTGATGAAAATCCTTCCATGCCCTTTTCAAGCACAAAAGCAGTGGCATTATTAGGCGCACCTTTTTCACCCGTTCTTGTCATGACAACCGCAATATCTCCACTGATGGCATGCGTAATGAAATTTTTAGCTCCGTTGATGATCCATTCATCGCCATCTCTTTTGGCTGTGGTATTCATACTACCTGCATCTGAACCGGTGTTATGTTCGGTCAAACCCCAGGCACCAATTACTTCTCCGGATGCTAATTTCGGAATCCATTTTTGTTTTTGTTCTGCATTTCCAAAAGTCAGAATGTGATTTGTACATAAAGAATTATGCGCAGCAATGGACAATCCTATGGAAGGATCAACCTGCGAAATCTCATCTATGATCGACACATATTCAAAATATGACAAACCACTTCCGCCCAATTCTTCCGGAACCAAAATTCCCATAAATCCCATTTCTCCTGCTTTCTTAAATACTTCTACAGGAAAATGCTGGGATTCGTCCCACTCCATCATTTGGGGTTCGATATATTGTTTGGCAAATTCTCTTGCCGAATCAGCGATAATTTTCTGATTTTCACTTATTTCAAAATTCATGAACATTTTTCTTTTGATTGGGGTCAAAAATAATAAAATATATTGGGTAAGCCAATTCAATCTAATCCTGAAAGAAAAAATCACTCCATCTATTTAAACTTCATCTTCAAGAATTATCCGATTCCCTTCCAACTAATCCAAAACCTGAATTGTCGACTTGGGTAAACTGTCTTTTTCTTCCAAAAGTTCAATGGTTCCACTTGGTTTGGGTTTGGGCAGAACGATGAAAGGTTTCATTTCCCTAAACTTTTCTTCATCGATTATGTAGCATTTTCTGATTTGCTCCAAAGTCGTAAACTTCCCGCCCAATATTTTTTTATATTTTAAAATGGTTTCGGCTTGCTTTTCAGAAAACCCCATTTTTTGCCAATCTTTTATGCCAAGATCATTTGGATTAAATTTTTGATATTGAATTTTGGGTTTGGAATCTTTTGAATAAGCGCTATAAAAATCGTTTTTCTTAGTTGCCCGTCTCGGATTGATTTTCATATAGGGTTCTAATTGGGCAAATTTCTTTTCACTGATGACAAAACATTTCTCAATTTCTTCTTTGGTGGAAAAATTTCCGCCAAGCAAATGTTTGTATTTCAATATCGTTTTTGCCTGCTTTTCTGAAAAACCTAGATCACGCCAACCTTCTTCCGAAAGATCATTTGGATCAAATTCCTGCATTCCATTTGATTCTGTCAGTTGATCAAATGATTTTCCCAATTCTTTATCCAGAAGCAATACTTCATTTGGGATTTTGATTTCTGTCGAATCAATTTGGTTTCGGTTAAAAAAATAATGGAAAATTTGAAGGCTGACCAAAACCAATAAAAAAGCAAAAATCCCCATTCGCTGCGATTTGCTATAACGAATTTGGGATTTTGCAAAAGTCCTCATGTGTTTTATTATTAAGCTTATTCAAGCTGGTCCATCTTTCTTTTATTTTGAAATGTTTAACGAAAGTATAAATATTATGACAATTATCATAATATTTTCTAAAAATTATAAATCAAATACTGATTTCCTGCGAATGATGAATCCGTCTTTGAC
Organism: Moheibacter lacus; assembly: GCA_040392505.1. Classification (GTDB taxonomy): domain Bacteria; phylum Bacteroidota; class Bacteroidia; order Flavobacteriales; family Weeksellaceae; genus Moheibacter; species Moheibacter lacus_A. The sequence goes on from JBEBVY010000050.1 coordinate 2,225, forward strand.
CCATAAGAAAAAAGCCATGATCAGATAAAATGCAAACGTAATTCCTAGTGTAACAAATGATAAGTAAATATAAAGCAACCGTAATTTGGATGCCCGCACCCCAAATCGGTCAGCGATTCGGGAAATCACATTGAATCCGTTAAACTCTAAAAAATTTCGTAATCGGTCAAACATTTTTAAGAATTTGTAATCCTAAGGCGCAATTTAAACATTTTTTCTCGTTACAAAAATGTCTTTTCAGTTCCAAATAAGCTTGGGATTCAAAAGCATTTTCAGCTTTTAGTCCCAATTTTGAAAATTCCCTGATGACGGTATTTTTCTCCGCAGTTAGTTCGCAAAGCCAATCCAACAACATTTCAGAAACATCTGCTCCTCTTTGTTTGGCGTAAACATATTTAATCGGGAGGATGACATTGATGATGATTCTGTCTATTAATTCCTCAGAGATTATTTTTTCAGATTTTACCGGACTTTCTTTTTCAAATGTGAAATGATTTTTCCAAAATTCCGGATATACTAAATCATGAAATACCTGACGGACTTTTTTTACATCCTGCGTTCCCATCAGAAACATAAATAGGTTTTGACAATGAGCATAAAGCGTCGCCAACTGCATCATCCTGACCGTCGGAAAACTCACCGGACGCAAACGGAAAAATTTGAAAATGTTTTTTTCAATCGGTTCCAAACCAAATTTGGATTGCAAAAAGGTATAATTCTTTTTCAGGTTTAAAACATATTCATCCTCTGATTTGGTTTCTAAAAATCCGGCTTGACCAAAGAACAAAGCATGTACATAATCAGGATTTGTAAGAATTTTGTTTAGAATTTTAAAGTCAAATGAATTGGCCCAATCTGCAAAACTTTCAGCATTTATTTTTAATCCGAATGCATAGGCCATTTTTTTGAAAAGCAATTCTTCCCAATTTTTATTGGACACTTCAAATTCCCTTTCGATTTCATTGGTTTTTCGTTCCAGTCGCTCAATTACCAACCGTTCCAGCCAAAATTTCACCGATTCTTCCCGGATCAGATGAATGCTTTTTTCACAAGGAATGAAATTTTTTCCTGCTTCGAGAAGACGTTCGTAATTGGACAGAACTTCATGGGGAATAAATTTCTTTAATTCAAGGGTTTGGATATTTCGGGAATGCAGAAATTCGATGTCTTTGTCGTGTTCAAAAACCACGTGAAGTATGACATTTTCATAATTTTTATCGGATGAATGTTTGTGCAAGTCCCAATCGGAGCTTCGCACATGAATTTCTACATTTCCCACCCAGATTTGATCCTGAATTTTAATTTTTGCCATGGAAAAATCAGGGCCGGAATCCAGTTTGTTCCATAAACCTTTTTCTTCAACTGAAACAATTGAACCATTTGTTGTATGAAGCGGGAGATGATGGAGCAATTGAAATCTCCATATAAAATGCAGAAATTTCTCTTTCACGACTTAAGTGTTTAGGTCTATGAAAGTTATAAAATTATACGGACTTTGACAAACTCAGTCTGACTTATTTGAATCTCGATGAATTAAATATCTTCAGATCCTTTCAGCTTCTCAGCATTTTCTGCCAATTTCAGGGAGTCGATCATTTCCTGAATGTCGCCGTTCATGAAATTATCCAGATTATAAATGGATTTGTTGATGCGGTGATCGGTGACGCGGCCCTGCGGATAATTATAGGTTCTGATTTTTGCAGAACGGTCACCGGTTGAAACCAGCGATTTTCGTTGAGCTGAACGTTCAGAATGTGCTTTTTCGTATTCGATTTCGTATAATTTGGTACGCAATAACTGCAAGGCTCTTTCCCGGTTGGCGTGTTGGGAACGTGCTTCCTGACAGACGATTACGATTCCGGAAGGTTTGTGTGTCAGTTGCACTTTGGTTTCGACTTTGTTGACGTTCTGCCCACCTGCCCCGCTGGAACGTGCGGTCTGGTATTCCAAATCAGCCGGATTGATTTCAACATCTACCTCTTCCGCTTCCGGCAAAACCGCTACGGTAATGGCAGAAGTATGCACGCGTCCCTGAGATTCAGTTTCGGGTACACGTTGGACACGGTGAACACCACTTTCGTATTTCATGGTTCCGAAAACTGCATTTCCCTGCACTTCCATGATGAGTTCCTTGTATCCTTTAACCGCGCCTTCACTGGTATTCAAAATCTCAAACTTCCAACCTTTGTTTTTGAAATACATGGTGTACATACGGAAAATATCCTCCACAAATATTGCTGCTTCGTCACCGCCGGTTCCGGCCCGCAACTCTACGATGATGTTTTTTTCGTCTTCCGGATCTTTGGGGATGAGCATGAATTTTACTTCTTCCTCTATTTCAGGGATTTTGTTAATCGCTTCATCTTTTTCCAATTTGGCTAATTCGACCATTTCGGCATCGCTTCCGTCGGCAATGATTTCATCCGCCTCGGCTATCATATTTACAAGAGATTCATATTCCTGTTGTTTGGCTACGATGTCTTTCAGGTCCGAATATTCTTTATTCAATTTGGCATATCGGTTTTGATCCGAAATCACGTCGGGCTGGATGATGAGATCCGAAACTTCATCAAAACGTTGTTTGATGGCTCTTAATTTGTCCAATAATCCGCTGTCTGCCATTTTTTAATTTTTGAGGTTGCAAAGATACGGTTTAGTCAAAAAGTAGAAAGAAGTTGAGAAAAAGAATTTTTAGAATAAAAAAACCTGACAGGTTTTAAATACCTGTCAGGTTGAATTCGTGAATCTGATTAATGATTATTTTTTAACGATTTTTTTCGTTTCAGTGTTTTTACCGTCTGTGATGGTTACTACGTAAACACCTTTTGACAAATCTGTAACATTGTAAGAATCAGAAGCTCCGAAAGTTTTTACTGTTTTACCTGACAAATCTGTAACGGTTACAGCTACTTTTGCAGCATCAAATTCAGATGATAATTTTACTGTGAAAGCATCTTTAACAGGGTTTGGATACAAAGCAAAAGAAGCATTGTTTACATCTCCAACTCCTAACTGAGAAACATTCACTGTGTAGTCTTCATATTCTCCATAAGTTACATTATTCACAGTAGGACAAGCAATTGGTTCAAAATCCGGACCACTGTTATAAGCAATACCTACTCTCAGTCTTGTTTCTCCTACTTCAGCATCTTGAGGAACCGTAACCGATACCGTATATTGTCCGCTTGTTCCGGTGTGCATCACTACTTCATATACTTCACCTGCATCATCCAAAGTTCCGTTTTGGTTCCAGTCAATGAAGAAAAATGCGTTATCATCTGGGAATGAAGGATCTGCTTCGATATCCAAAATCATGTCGTAAGTTCCTCCCAACTCTACATTGGCAACCATGTTTGTGAAATCATTGGTTTCTGCAGTTCCACATCCTGTATTTAGGTTTTCAATTCCGGCAAATGTTACACCGTCGATTTTTTCAACTGCACAATCCAATGTGATGATCTCACAATATTCAACCGGTTCTCCACCTTCACTTACGTTTACAGTGTAGTCTTCGTATTCTCCATAAGTTACATTATCCACTGTAGGACAAGCAATCGGTTCAAAAGCAGGTCCACTGTTATAAGCAATACCTACTCTCAGTCTAGTTTCACCTAATTCAGCATCTTCAGGAACTGTAACCGATACCGTATATTGTCCGCTTGTTCCGGTGTGCATCACTACTTCATAAACTTCACCTGCGTCATCCAAAGTTCCGTTTTGGTTCCAGTCAATGAAGAAAAATGCGTTGTCATCTGGGAATGAAGGATCTGCTTCGATATCCAAAATCATGTCGTAAGTTCCTCCCAACTCTACATTGGCAACCATGTTTGTGAAATCATTGGTTTCTGCAGTTCCACATCCTGTATTTAGGTTTTCAATTCCGGCAAATGTTACACCGTCGATTTTTTCAACTGCACAATCCAATGTGATGATATCACAATATTCAACCGGTTCTCCACCTCCATCTGCTGTAACTGAAATATTATCCAGCCCAATTCTAAATTGGTCTGATACGTTATAGTGTCTGAAAGCAACATAAATAGTCTGTCCGTCAAATGCGGAAACATCCAAAGTTCTTTCAGTTAATTCACTTGGAAGATCAAATTCTGTAAATAATTCTCCAGCGGTCATAAAGGCTTCAACTGTGTTTTCAGTTGCCACATAAACACCATAGTTTTCTAAATTATAAAGTGGATCTGAGGCAAAAACAAACCATTTTAGTTCTGCACCCGTAGCTCCTGAAAGGTCAATTGCTGGAGAAACCGCCCAGTTATCTGGAGTTAAAGGAAAACCACTCCAAGAAACAGAAGTCAAAATAGGTGTATCTCCACCAGTTAATAGAGCAGGGTACCATAACTGTCCATCACCATCTTCATCATAAAGCATCCAATCAGATACGTCTAGATCATCAAAATCGTCAGACCAAATGGTTGTTTGTGCATTAATTGCCATCATTCCGGCAACCATAGTTAACGCAAGTAAAAATTTCTTCATTGTTAAATGTGTTTTTAATTTAAACTCAAAATTAATTTTTCCTAACCCTTCTGCCCAATTATAGTTGTTAAATAAGTCCACATATGATTTATGTCATAGAAAAAACCCGCAATCGCTTACGGGTTCAATATTCTTAAAAAATTTCTGTCTATTTGGTAAACAATAATTCTCTGTATTTGGTCAATGGCCAGATTTCATCATCCACCAACATCTCCAATTCATCCACATCATTTCTGATGGATTCAAAGTAAGGTTTCACCTTATTGGCAAAGGCTTCTGCTCTTTTCTGCGAATCCTGAATTTCATGGGATTTATCTTTTTCTATAATTAATTGATCTACGCCTACTTTAATTTTGGAAATATTTTCCGAAATCATTTTGATCAAATCTACTTGTTCTTTGGAAATCGATTTGTACTCTGAAGAACCGAATATTTCTTTTAAACCCCGTACATTTTCAATCAATTTGTTTTGGTAGCGAATGGCTGTCGGAATGATATGATTTCTCGCCAAATCAGCCAATACTTGTGCCTCGATGTCAATCAGCGTGGAATATTTCTCCAATTTGATTTCATTTCTCGCTTCGATTTCTGTTTGGCTTAAAACCGCATTTTCAACAAATAAATCCATGAATTTTGGCTGTAATTCGATTTTCAAAGCTTCAGGCGTCGTTTTCAGATTACTTAATTTACGTTTGGCCGCCTCCTTTTCCCATTCCTTGCTGTATCCGTCTCCTTCAAACAAAATGGTTTTTGAGGTTTTGATATAATCGCGCAAAACATTAAAGATGGCTTCGTCTTTCTTCAATCCTTTGTCTATCAAAACATCTACTGCAGACTTAAATTTACGTAATTGATGCGCCACAATCGTATTGATAACCATCATGGCTTCTGCACAGTTGGCAGAGGAGCCTACTGCACGGAATTCAAATTTATTTCCGGTAAAGGCAAATGGAGATGTCCGGTTTCTGTCCGTATTATCCAAAAGTATTTCCGGTATTTTCCCGACGATGTTCAGTTTCAAATCGGTTTTTTCATCAGGCGAAAGTTTTCCTTTGGTCACTTTCTCCAATTCGTCCAAAACGGCCGATAATTGAGACCCGATGAAAATAGAAATAATTGCCGGCGGCGCTTCATTTGCTCCCAAACGATGATCATTACTGGCAGAAGCTATCGCACTTCTCAAAATATCCCCATAATCATTGACCGCTTTAATGGTGTTAATAAAGAACGTGAGAAACTGTAAATTTTTCTTTGGATTTTTTCCCGGGCTCAACAAATTCTCTCCTATATCTGTACTCAACGACCAGTTATTGTGTTTCCCTGAACCGTTTACTCCTGCAAATGGTTTTTCGTGAAGTAAAACTTTAAAATTATGTCTTCTTGCCACCCGCGCCATCAAATCCATCAAAAGTGAATTATGGTCAACTGCCTGATTGGCTTCCTCAAAAATCGGAGCACATTCAAACTGATTGGGCGCCACTTCATTGTGCCGGGTTTTAATAGGAATCCCCAGTTTCATACATTCTACTTCCAATTCCTGCATGAAACGAATGATGCGCAAAGGAATGGACCCAAAATAATGATCTTCCAATTGCTGTCCTTTTGCAGGGGAATGTCCCAATAGCGTTCTGCCTGTTAATTGCAAATCAGGGCGTGTATTAAACAAAGCCGAATCAACTAAAAAATACTCTTGCTCCCATCCCAGCGTCGAATGAACTTTATTTACATTTCGGTCAAAATAACGCGCCACATCGGTTGCCGCTTCATCTACGGCTTGCAACGCACGCAAAAGGGGTGTTTTATAATCCAAAGTTTCGCCCGTATAAGAAATAAAAACCGATGGGATACATAAAGTGGTATCAATGACAAATGCATCAGAAGTCGGATCCCATGCCGTATAACCTCTCGCTTCAAACGTATTACGAATTCCACCATTTGGAAAACTGGAAGCATCCGGCTCTTGCTGAACCAACATGGAACCGTTAAATTGCTCAATGGCTTTTCCGTTCCCAACCGTATTGAAAAACGCATCGTGTTTCTCTGCCGTGGATCCGGTCAAAGGTTGAAACCAGTGGGTATAATGTGTGGCTCCTTTTGACAACGCCCATTCTTTCATGGCCGCTGCAATTTGATCGGCGACTTCACGAGGAATTTTTTCTCCTTTGTCTTTGGCCGACACTATATATTTATAAGCACTTTGCGTCAAGTATTCCTGCATGGTATCAACAGAAAATACGTTCAGATTAAATAATCTTGATAATCGCTCGGGTATTTCTACCTCTACCGGCTCTCTTTTGAATACTTCTTTAAGAGCATTAAATCGCAATTTGGACATTTGGGTGTTGTTTTTAAAGTTTATGAGGCAAATTTATTATTTTTTCTAAACACACCCCCAATTTTTTTAGGGGTATTTGAAATTTTTTTATAATTTTTATTTATTTTTTGAATTAGGCTAAATAAAAAAGCAGCCCAAACGGACTGCTTTCGCGCTCATATAAAAAGTTGTTAAGTCTACCTGAACCTGTCTACCGATTTTACAAGCTTTTCATCTTTCTGTATAAATCGATTGGCTATAAATAGCAAAATAATCGATGCGAAAGGAACCAAAAGCCCAATACCCTTCTCCGAATCCGAAAACCCTCCGGGTAATGTTGATAAACTGTAAGCCAAATATCCAATTAACAAAATGTTCAAAACTATGTTTGCTCCGTTTAACCGTATTTGCAGTTTTCTGTTTTTAAACAAAAAAATACTGCCAAGCGATAAAAGAGCTGAAATCCCAAAAAACAATAAGGTTTCCAAATTATCTTCCGGTTGGATCCATTCTTTTGCCAACTTCCATAAATCGGCTGCCCAAGTGGAAATTCCGGAAACTAACGCCGCCAAAAACAAATAAATGCTCTGTTTTCTTTGTATCATTCTTCAAAATTCAGCTACAAAATTATGAATATTTTTTTTCTTTCAATTTAAAATTTATTCGTAACATTGCAGAGTTGTTCCTAACAACCTTACTTCACATTACATTTATTGGATGTTTTCAATTCAGAATTGTTAGGATTAATCCTTTTGTATACTACACATTCTTAAAAATTAGCAAAAATTACATACCTATATGTTTGATTTAAACGAACTCAAGACTAAAAAAGTTGATGAACTTCAGGAAATCGCTACTCATTTGGACATAAAAAAAGCCAAACAACAGAAAAAAATGGATTTAATCTATAGCATTCTGGATCATCAAGCCGATAATTCCGTCCAACAAAAAACGGAGCCCGAATCAAAAGACGAATCCAAAAAGAAACGACCCCGGAAAAATTCAAATACGCCGGAAACGGTAAAAACGGAAAATCCTGCGCCTGAAGAAAAAAAAGAAACCATTCACGCAAAAAAGGACAATCCGGAAGTCCAGAATTCTGAAACCCAAGAAAATCAGAATTTCAAGCCCAACTACCCCAAACAAAACAACCCACAAAATAACCAAAGAAATAACAACAATAACTCCAACGCAAACCACAACAACCCTAACAATCCTAATTACAACAAAAAAAACCACAACAAAAACTTCCAGCAAAAACAAAATAACCCCAACCAATCTCACCAGAATCCTCATAACCAAGAATCCACGGAAAAAAATAAATACCGTGCCGCGAACTATGAGTTTGAAGGAATCATAGATACGGAAGGTGTTTTGGAAATCATGCCGGACAATTATGGTTTTTTACGTTCGTCCGATTTCAATTATCTTTCTTCGCCGGATGATGTCTATGTTTCACAATCACAAATCCGTTTGTTTGGATTGAAAACCGGGGATACCATCACGGGAGAAGTAAGACCGCCAAAAGAAGGTGAAAAATATTTCCCCTTAATTAAAATCAAAGAAATCAATGGAAGAACGCCGGATTTCGTGAGAGACAGAGTCGCATTTGAACATTTGACGCCTTTATTTCCTGACGAAAAATTCAAATTGGCAGAAAACAATTCTACCATGTCCACCCGAATTTTAGATTTGTTTGCACCCATCGGAAAGGGACAACGCGGTATGATTGTCGCCCAACCCAAAACCGGTAAAACCGTTTTGCTAAAAGAAGTGGCCAACGCCATTGCTGCCAATCATCCGGAAGCCTATCTGATCGTTTTATTGATCGATGAACGTCCGGAAGAGGTTACAGACATGAAAAGAAGTGTAAACGGTGAAGTTGTCGCTTCAACCTTTGACAAAGAAGCATCTGAACATGTTAAAGTTGCCAATCTGGTTTTGTCAAAAGCCAAACGAATGGTGGAATGCGGTCATGATGTCGTGATACTTTTGGACTCCATCACCCGTTTGGCGAGAGCTTATAACACGGTTGCGCCGGCGTCCGGAAAAGTATTGTCCGGAGGTGTGGACGCAAACGCGCTGCATAAACCAAAACGTTTCTTTGGAGCCGCAAGAAATATCGAGGGCGGTGGTTCTTTGACCATCATCGCAACAGCGTTGATCGATACAGGATCCAAAATGGACGAAGTAATCTTTGAAGAATTCAAAGGAACAGGAAACATGGAATTGCAATTGGACAGAAAAATCGCCAACAAACGTATTTTCCCGGCCATCGATTTGGTTTCGTCCAGTACGCGTCGTGATGATTTATTGCTGGATGAACCGACCATGCAACGTATGTGGATCATGCGAAATCATCTGGCAGACATGAATCCGCTGGAAGCGATGGAATTCTTAATCAATCATATCAAAGGAACCCGTTCCAATGAAGAGTTTTTGATTTCCATGAATAAATAAAGTTTGCTTCGAGAGCTTCAGGGTGCACCAAGAACATCTTAGATTATAGATACAAAAAAGCCATCTTGGTTGAACCGAGATGGCTTTTTTTATATTTTGAAAAACTAATTATTGTCCTTGCGCTTGTTGCATTTGTTGTTGCAACTGTTGCATTTGTTCAGGAGTCAATTGTGGTTGTTGAGCAGGCGCCGGAGCTTCTTCTGCAGAAATCAATTCTACATCAAAAATCAAAACTTCGTTAGGACCGATTTTACCTGACTGGTCACCATATTCACCATAAGCCAGCTCAGACGGAATGTAAAATTTATATTTGGAACCGATTTTCATCAATTGCAAACCTTCTTTCCATCCCGGAATCACGTTGCGAAGCGGAAATTTTGCAGGTTCTCCTTTTTTGGACGAATCAAATTCTTTTCCGTCTGAAGTTTTCCCTACATAATTTACTTCTACGATGCTGTTTTCAGTAGGAACAGCACCTGTACCTTCTGTTACAACCTCATAAAGCAATCCGCTTTCAGTCGCTTTTACTTTGCTGTCTTTTTTCTTTTCTTCCAGAAATTTATTTCCTTTTTCTTTGTTCTCGGTTTGGATTCTGGTTACGTTATCCTGCATGTATTGACGCATAAACGCATCGATGGAATCTTTTGCAAACAATGGATCCTTTTTCTTTTTCAAAACATCCATCAAACCTTGGACGATGTATTTCTGATCCACTACTCCATCTAATTTTTGCAATTTCAAGAAATCATGGATTGTTTTTCCGATTTGCAAACCACTGGTATAAGAATCTCTGGTTTTTTCATTCCCGTTGATATAATCCATCAATCCTTTTTGAAGTTCGTCATAATTCAAACTATCTTCTTTTAAGGATTCGGAATAACCCATCACTTGTTCTCCTATGTTCATCCCATAGGCATAACCCGCTTTTTGATCTTTGTTTTCTAATTTATCTACGGTTCCCAATGATCCTCCCGATTTATTACAAGAAACCACTACCGCAGTCAAAATTACCGTCGTAATTATTTTTTTCATTTCTAATTAAATTTTCGGCAAGTTTACGAAATATTTTGAGACTGCTGTAAATTCTATTCATTTGAATTATAATCCAATCCAAATTCGTCCTTCATTTTGAAAAGAATCGGATTTTGCTGTGCCATGTCCATGAATTTCTCCTGATTGCTTTTCACATATTTTTTAGAGGGATCTTCTTTTATTTTTATTTGAAATTCAATGTGATGATTGTTCAATTTTTCACGTAAAAAACGCATCAAATTATCTTTTTCCAACTCAAATTCGCCGGCAAGTGAAGAAGATGTAAATTCAAATTGAATTTTAAATTTCGTCTTTAACTGAACTATTCCCGTATGAAGTGCATTATAAACCGGAATTTTATTGGCTTTTGATAAATTATCAAGAAATTCATTCCATAGTTCCAACAAAAAAGTTTCTGAAAACTCCTCATTGGGTTTTTCGCCCGACTGTTCTGGAATCTGTTTTTCTTCTTCCTTTTTATCAAATAAATTTTTAAGAGAAAATGAGCCTTTCGTTTCTTTTGAAATAGGTTTTTCAGCCCGGTTTGGCAATTCCTTTTCGGGAATTTCCGGTGCAGGTATTTCCGAAACAATTTCCGTTTTAATCTTTTGTTGGGGTGAAATTTTAGATGGAACCGAATCAGGTGATATTTCCTTCTCGGACAGGACCGGTGGAATTATCCTAAACTTTTTTTTTTATCGGAGTTTCCTTCAGCAGTTAAAGAACCGATTTGCATCAAGGCAATTTCCACAGTCAATCGCTGATTTTTACTTGATTTAAAATGTATATCTGTCAAATTGCAAATCTCGATGGCATCTGTCAGAAATTTCACATCACAATGTTGTGCCTGATCCAAATATTTGATTTTGGTTTTTTCACCTACTTCAAGCAAATCGATGGTTTGTGGGATTTTAGCCACCAACAAATCTCTGAAATGTCCTCCCAGCCCATTGATAAAAATATGCGCATCAAATCCTTTGTTTAAAATGCCGTTAAATTCCAACAATAGTTCAGGAATTTCGTTTTTCAAAGCAGCATCCGTAATCCGGAAATAATATTCGTAATCAAGCACATTCAGGTTTTCAGCCACCTTTTCCAAAGTAAGATTTCCGGAAGTAAAAGTGACCATGCGATCAAATGTCGAAAGCGCATCCCGAAGCGCACCATCTGCTTTTAACGCAATTAAATGAAGTGCATCATCTTCATAGGTAATGTTTTCTTCTTTGGCGATTTTCATCAGATGATTTTGAATGTCCTGAATGGAAATTCTTTTAAAATCATAAATCTGACAACGGGACAAAATCGTCGGGATGATTTTATGTTTTTCCGTCGTCGCCAAAATAAAAATAGCATGCGCAGGCGGTTCTTCCAGGGTTTTCAGAAAAGCATTGAATGCCTGAGTGGAAAGCATATGCACCTCATCGATGATATACACTTTGTACTTTCCAACTTGCGGAGCAAAACGGACCTGATCAATCAGATTCCGGATGTCATCCACCGAATTATTGGAAGCCGCATCGAGTTCAAAAATATTAAAGGCAAAATCCTGATCTTCCGTTCCGGCTGATCCGTTTTCTTCATTGATTTTTCGGGCGAGAATCCTGGCACAAGTTGTTTTCCCGACTCCTCTTGGACCACAGAAAAGCAATGCCTGAGCGAGTTTGTTGCTCGTAATTGCATGCTCCAAGGTTTCCGTGATAGCCGATTGACCGACTACATCTTCAAACTGTAGCGGGCGATATTTACGAGCGGAAACAACGAAATTCTGCATAAGGATTACAAAGGTAATCGAATTTTTAAGATGGAGAAAATTGTATTGGGATTTTCAATATTAGAGAATATTTCGGTTTGTCAACTTCAACACTCCACCAAATTTTCTTATTTTTGTCTGTTGAAATTTTAACCA
>JBEBVY010000051.1:0-14314 GCA_040392505.1 Moheibacter lacus
ACCTGCACTCGCTTCCTTAGGGAAGAGTTGATAACAGGTAACATGAAAGCGGAGAGATCCTTTTTCATATCAAATGTTTCGAAAAATGAAAACCCTGTTTAGCTTCGGCTTTGCAGGGTTTTCTGTTTTATAATTAAAATTTTAGTTAGAAGAGATTGAAATCGGCTTTGTGCCGATTTTTTTTTAGATTTACTACTAAATGAGTATATGGTAAAAGAAAGATTGATTCTTTTTTTTAAGAAAAATACCCCTAAAAGATTAAGGTTCTTTCTTAGGAGCATAAGGCGTGGCGCATTGTATTTCATTCAAAGTTTGATAGGTCTGAAGTTCAACAAAAAATATTATTGCCCGGTCAATGAGAAAGCATACAGAACCTTTATCCAAGATGGTGATTTATTGCTTTCATTCAATTTGGGAGCGAGGGAACGTCATCGGTTTATTTGGCATTATATATCCTCCCAAACTAAAATCCTCACGCAGGGCGGAGATTTATTGCACATTTCACCGGAATATTGTTTTTATCAAAAATTGAAAGACAATAAAAATATCAATTATCATCCAGTGGACAAATTTGAACCCGGATATGATTATTTGTCCTTGACTCAAAATTTTGATTTATTAAGTGACAAATTAGAATCTGAAAAATTTGATTTTATAATTTGTAATCATGTTTTGGAGCATATAACAGATGACCGATTGGCGATTTCCAATTTGTACAAAATCCTAAAAAAAGGAGGAGAGGCAATTGTGACTGTGCCCATTTTAAAAAATAATTTGCCGACTTATGAGGATTATTCAATCGTATCGCCGCAGGAAAGAAAAAAGCATTTCGGACAATGGGATCATGTCAGATATTATGGCACGGATATTCGAAATCGTTTTGAACAAGCGGGTTTCAAGGTAAAAACCATCAACTCCACTGATTATTTTACGGAACAAGAAAGAGAGAGATTTGGGATTTCAAAAGACTCTTATCTATTTCACTTAACGAAATGATAGATTAATTGGATTTCCATAAATAAGGCGTAAATAAAATCAGAATCGCAAAGAGTTCCAAACGCCCCAAAATCATCAAAAAGGCACAAAACCATTTGGCAACCGACGTCAAACTTGCCGCTGTGTAAGTAGGGCCATAATCACCCAAACCGCTCCCGATGTTACCCAGCGATGCAGCCGATAGACTCATCGCCGAAATAAATTCTTCATATCCGGGGTTCACTCCTTCGTTGATCAAAGCCAGAATGATGGAACTTGCAATCCAGATAAACATATACATCACAAAAAACGCCAAGATGTTATAAACGATATTCTGCGAAATACTTTTTTTATTGTAACGAACCGGTAAAATAGCGTTGGGATGAATCAATCTTTTTAATTCTAATACACTGTTTTTCAATAAAATAACATGTCTTATGACTTTAACGCCTCCTGAAGTAGATCCGGCGGAACCACCCACAAACAAAAGCGCAAAAAACAACATCGAAACGAAAGGTGTCCAAAGGGTATAATCAGCAGAAGTAAATCCCGTAGATGTAATTACCGAAATTACCTGAAAAAAGGAGGCTCTAAACGAATTTTCTATAGAATAATTTTCTCCCGTGGCACTCAGTTGTACTTCGGGAATACTGTTCTGCAAAGGACTGGCAAAAAGCCAAACCATGATTCCTACTATGATAGAAGTGAGGATAATGGTTCCTAAATACCAACGAAATTCTTCGTTCCGGAACATTTTCTTCAGATCTCCTTTCAGTAGAAAATGGTTCAGGACAAAGTTTACACCCGACAGAAACATAAAAAACATCAAGATGTACTGAATGGCCGGAACGGAATTCCAATAAGAAGTACTGACGTTTTTAGTGGAAAAACCGCCGGAAGATAAAGTGGTAAGCGAATGGTTGATAGCATCAAACCAACCCATGCCGGCAAAATACAAAAGAAAGATTTGAATCAGTGTAAGAATGACATACACCATCCAAAGACGTTTGGCTGTATCAGTAATTCTCGGATGGATTTTATCGGCCGAAATCACCGGAGCTTCCACCACAAATAACTGCATTCCTCCGATTCCCAAAAGCGGTAAAATCGCAATCGTCAGCACGATGATTCCCATCCCGCCAATCCATTGTGTCATGCTCCTCCAAAACAAAATTCCTTTGGGAAGAATTTCCACATCGTCAAAAATGGTGGAACCGGTTGTGGTATAGCCTGCTACGGTTTCGTAAATCAGATTGGTAGCATGGATGTCGTTATGAAGAAAAACTTCAGGTGGCAAATAGGGAACCGACATAAAATAGGGGAGCGAACCCGATAAAATCAGGAAAACCCATCCGGCACCTACGATGAGATATCCGTCTCTGCGGTTCAATTTTTTCTGCGCATTTTTTGTGCTGAAATAACAAACAGCTCCCAATCCGGCGGTTATAAAACTGGAAAGAAGCATCGGCAAATAAATGCTTTCGCGGTAAATCAGAGAAACAATCACACATAAAAGCATAAATAACGCATTGATAAGCATCAGCATACCGATGAGGTTAAAAATGACTTTGAAATTGATGTTTTTCATTTATTGAAAATACTTTCCGATTTTTCCTATGGCAGAAGGTTGTACAAATATCACGACATGATCACCGCTTTGGATTTTGAAATCGGCTGTCGGGATGATGCCTTCATTTTTCCGCACGATACCGCCTACGATGGATTCTTTTGGTAATTTGATTTCCTTTAAAGTCTTATTGACAATCGGCGAAAAATCATCTACTTTAAACTCCATCACTTCGGCATCCACATCTGAAAGCCCCGTTACATCCACGATATCGCCTTGTCTGATGTAACGGAAAATACTGTCAGCCGCCAACAGTTTTTTATTGATAAATGCACTGATACCGATTTCCTGGCTCAAATGGATATAGTCCATATTTTCCACCAATGCGATGGTTTTTTTCACACCTTTTGATTTGGCCAGAAGACAGGACATGATATTGGTTTCAGAACTTCCTGTCACGGCAATAAAAGCATCGGAATTGGAGATTCCTTCTTCTTCCAGTAAATCACCGTCGCGTCCATCCCCGTTGATTATCAAAATATCACTCAGTTCATCTGCCAAATCAAATGCTTTATTGCGGTCTCTTTCGACCAATTTGACATTGTGTTTGCTTTTTTTCAAAAGCATGACAGTCTTTTTTCCAATGCTCCCGCCACCCAAAACAATCACATTTTTATAGAATTCCTGTTTCTTTCCCAGTATTTTATAAATTTCTTCAGTGGCATATTTGAGTGCAATGAAATAAACCTGGTCATTGAGTTGATAGACTGTATCCCCTCTGGGGATGATAGTTTCATGTATGCCGCGTTCATTATTTCGGATGATGGCAATCGGCATGAAAAAAGGTTTCTGTTTGGAAACGTCAATCACGTCCCGCACCTGTTTATCCAAAACTTTGCAATCTTTATCCAACACGGTTCCAAATAATTTCAATTCGCCATTGGCAAAAGCATGTGTTGTATTAAAAGCAGATTCTTCTACCAATTGATGAATTTCGGTTGCGGCCAGTTGTTCAGGACTGATGAGCACATCAATCCCGATCCGCTGCACCGGAACGGCATTTTCCCTTCTCAGAAATTCAGGATTGGTAATACGTGCGATAGTACGTTTAGCGCCCATCTTTTTGGCAATCAGCGCGCTGGTTAGATTGGTATTTTGCAATTGGGTAACGGTAATGAAAATATCGGCTTCTTCTGCTTTGATGGCACGAAGCGAATCAAATGAAGTGATGTCTCCTCTGTGAACCAATACATCCAAATTACTCTCTATGATATGCAATTTGTCCTTGTCAGTATCGATGACGGTAACGTCCTGCATTTCTTTTGAAAGCCATTTTGCCAGATGAAATCCGACTTCTCCCGCTCCGCCTATTACAATTTTCATATTTATTCCGTTTCTTCTTTTTGTCCCATCAGCATGAGAAAAGCTTTTAGGAATTCGTCCAAATCTCCGTTCATAACAGATTGTACATCGCTGGTTTCATATCCGGTTCTGACATCTTTGACCAATTGATAAGGATGCATCACATAATTTCGGATTTGGGAACCCCATTCGATTTTCATCTTATTGGCTTCGATTTCATTTCGAGCTGCCATTTTCTTTTCCAATTCTATTTTATACAATTCAGATTTTAACATCTGCATGGCGCGTTCTCTATTAGCCAACTGCGAACGTTCAACCTGACAAACCACCACAATTCCGGTTGGTTTATGGGTCAATTGTACTTTGGTTTCCACCTTGTTGACGTTTTGTCCTCCGGCACCACCCGAGCGGGAAGTCTGTAATTCGACATCGCTGGGATTTATATCAATTTCAATGGTGTCATCTACCAACGGATAAACATAAACCGAGACGAAACTCGTATGGCGTTTGGCATTGCTGTCAAACGGAGAAATTCTTACCAGACGATGCACGCCATTTTCTCCTTTTAAATATCCAAAGGCAAATTCACCTTCGATTTCCAGGGTAACCGTTTTTACTCCGGCTACATCGCCCGCCTGAAAGTTCAATTCTTTTACTTTATAACCGTTTTTTTCAGCCCACATCAAATACATGCGCATCAGCATACTCGCCCAGTCACAACTTTCCGTTCCACCGGCACCTGCAGTAATTTGAAGGACCGCACTCAGGTTATCACCTTCTTCAGAAAGCATATTTTTGAATTCGATGTCTTCCAGTAATTTTAAAGTTGTATCGTACTGATTTTGAACTTCTTCGTCAGGAACATCTCCTTCTTTGTTGAATTCTACCAGAACTTCTAAGTCGTTAAAAGCACTCAGGATTGTATGATATTCTTCCACCCATTTCTTTTTGGAACGAAGCGTTTTCATAAAGGTTTCAGCTTCTTTGGGATTGTCCCAAAAATTGGGAGAAGCTGCCTTTTCTTCTTCGTTGGCAATTTCGATTTCTTTCTTTTCGATTTCCAAATAGGTGTGTAAGTCCTTGATTCTTTGACTTAAATCCTTTGTCAGGTCATTATTAAACATAAGGGCAAAGATATGATTTATCCCCCAAAATCTAAATTAACTTTATATTTCCATTCGATGAATTTGAAGAAATTATACAGTTTATATTCGAGTTTCAAACCATAATTTGTTTTGGGGTCATAGTCGATGTGAACCGCATATAAATCAGGATCAAATCTTAAAGGTTGTGCGTGGCGATTGTTCCAAACATTGACATACTGGTCATTTTTCATTTTGTAATAATTCTCCGAATAAAAATTTTCCGGGTGAGCAATCGTCATCAAATAAACATCATATTGCGCATCAAAAACGAGGATGTCATATTCATCTTCCTCATTTTTTTCAAACGTAACAGAATGATCAGTATTTTCAGTAGGAGCAGGGGCTTGTGTCTGGCAATTGACAAATAAGAATGTCATGAGAATTGCTAAAATTGAAAATTTCATAATCATGAATTTGACATCTAAAGATACAAATTATTCATAAATTGTTTTCAAATTGACTCTTAATCAATTGGATCCGGATGATTTGGAAAAAACCTTTTTACCGCCTTCCACTATAAAAAAAGCAATCAGACCGACCAGAACCGAGCAGGTAATTTCTTTGATTACCGATGGAATGTGGGGGAATAAATGATGCAGATAATCGATTTGATGGACAAAAATCTGCCCCGAAACCAAAAGCAGGGCAATGGTTCCGATAACTCCCAGCGCTTTGATAACGATCGGTAAAGTTTTTACCAAGAGTTTCCCTATCGAATTCAAAATTCCCTTTTCACCTGATTTTGAAATAAGTTTGTATCCGGCATCGTCCATGCGCACGATCAGTGCTACGATTCCGTACACTCCGACAGTTGCGACAATTGCCACAATAGAAACCGTTAAAATTTGTGTTGCCAATGGATCTTCCAGAACTGTACTGAGTGCTATGATGACGATTTCGAGAGACAAAATGAAATCGGTAATGATGGCGGAACGGACTTTTAATTTTTCGGCTTCTCTGTCATCCAAATTGTTTTCAACGATGACTTCTTCTCCTTTTTTGTCACGGTGAAAAAGAAAATGGATGATTTTTTCAACGCCTTCATAGGCCAAATAAACTCCACCGATGACCAATAATATTTTGGTAGCAATCGGAAGAAAGGCGTTTAATGCCAATATGATGGGAACGATGATAAGTTTGTTGAGAAATGAACCTTTGGTTATGGCCCAAAGTACAGGAATTTCTCTGGATTCCAGAAATCCGGTGGCTTTTTCGGCATTTACGGCCAAGTCGTCTCCGAGTATGCCGGCGGTTTTTTTGGTGGCTAATTTACTGGCCATTGCCACATCGTCCATCAGCGCGGCTATATCGTCCAGTACTGCAAATATTCCTGAGGCCATTCTTTTGTTTTTAGTGGAACAAAAATAAGGGTTCAGAATTAATTTTTATTGTTGAAATTTGAAAAATACCTATATAAATGATATGGAGTTATTTATAAATTCTTGATGAACTTTCTGGTTAAGATAATTTAGTCGATTTAGGATAAAAAATAATAATAGAAAATACCAAAACCAAGGCGTAAGTAAGCGGAAAATATAAAGCTTTGCTGAAATGGAAAAAACTATGACTGTCAAATAGGGCGAAAGTAGAGAATGTTCCTAAAAACCCAATTAAACAAAGGGAAATAAGTAGGAGAAGTCTGTTTAATATTAAACTAAAAACTTTTAGAAAATAACCTAAAATAATAAAGGTTGGAGAGGATAATACTCCACCCATAACAACTGCAATTAAAATTAATTCAAGAAAACCAATTAAAGCTTTAGAATCAAACGAAAGATTAAAATTTCCATCTAAAACAAAAAATAGCGTCGGACTGAAAACGATAGTCACTAAATAAACTTTAATCAAATAAATAAGTTTCTGCATAAAAATGACTAGTAATTTAAAAATATAACCTTGTCAAGGGTTCAAAACTTGACAAGGTTATTGCTAATTTGAATTTCTAACTTCGAAAAACTATTTCGTAATTCCTTCCAATTTAAAGATAAAAGCATACTCCAAAGCGACTTCCTTCAATGCTTCAAATCGCCCGGAAGCGCCACCGTGTCCGGTTTCCATGTCGGTTTTCAGCAATAAGAGATGATCATCCGTTTTTAAATCTCTGAGTCTCGCCACCCATTTTGCAGGTTCCCAATATTGAACCTGAGAATCGTGCAATCCGGTGGTCACCAACATATTCGGATAGTTTTTCTTTTCGATGTTGTCATACGGCGAATAGGATTTGATATAGTCGTAATAAACTTTATCGTTTGGATTTCCCCATTCGTCGTATTCGCCCGTTGTCAAAGGAATGGAATCATCCAACATCGTCGTCACAACGTCCACAAAAGGAACTTGCGCTACCACACCGTTGTATAATTCCGGTGCCTGATTGATGATGGCTCCCATCAATAATCCGCCTGCAGAACCGCCCATCGCATAAAGATGGTTGGCAGAAGTGTATTTGTTTTCGATTAAATATTTGGAAACATCCACAAAATCATTGAAGGTATTTTTCTTTTTCAGCATTTTTCCATCGTCATACCAAGGTCGTCCCAATTCCTGTCCGCCTCTGATGTGCGCCAATGCATAAATAAATCCTCTGTCCAATAAACTCAATCTTGACGAACTGAAATAAGGATCCATGGTTGCACCATAAGAACCATAGGCATAAAGCAGGAGTGGTGTATCCGAATTGATTTTAGTGTCTTTTCTGTAAACGATGGAAACCGGAACTTTCACACCGTCTCGAGCCATCACCCAAATACGTTTGGTGATATAATTTTCTTTTTTGAAATCTCCCAAAACGGTTTGTTCCTTTTTGACTTCGCTGGTTTTGTCCACCATGTTGAAATCAATGGTCGAATTAGGCGTCGTCATCGATGTATAACCGTAGCGCAATATTTTGGTGTCAAATTCAGGATTGTATGAAATATAAGCCGAATAAACTTCTTCTTTAAAAGGCAAATTATATTGGGTTTTTCCATCCCAGCTTCTGATGTTGATTTGGGTCAAAGCATTTGTTCGTTCTTCCAAAACCAAATAATCATTAAAAATTTCGAAGTTTTCCAAATACACATCTTTTCTGTGTGGAATGACATCTGTCCAATTGGCTTTTCCGGTTTTATCGACCGGCGTTTTCATCAATTTGAAATTGGTTGCTTTGTCTTTATTGGTCAAAATATAGAAATCATTTCCATAATGTTCAATGCTATATTCCAGATTCCGTTCACGCGGTTGAAGGATTTTCCATTCGGCATTGGGTTCGTTTGCCGGAATGAAACGGTATTCGTTTGAAACGGTGCTTGAACTACCGATGATAATGTATTTTCGGGATTTGGTTTTGTAAACATAGGTTCCAAATGTATCGTCCGATTCTTCATAAATCAATTGATCATCGCTTTGAGGGGTTCCCAATGTATGTTTCCAAATCTGATAAGCACGCAAAGTTTCGTCTTTTCGGGTATAGAAAAGGGTTTTATTATCTGCCGCCCAAACGGAACCGCCTGTCGTATTTTCCAATTTGTCCGGAAGGATTTTACCGGTTTTCAAATCTTTGATCTGGATGGTGTAAATTCTTCTGGAAAGCGTATCCTGTCCGAAAGCAGCCAATTGGTTGTTTTCCGAAACATTTAGGCCGTTTAGATTATAATAACTAAAGGGTTTGGCCATTTGGTTGACATCAAAAAGGATTTCTTCTTTCCCGTCTAAACTTTCTTTTTTGCGGGTATGGATGGGATATTCGCCTCCTTTCTCAAATCGGGTGATGTACCAATATCCGTTGTATTTATAGGGAACAGAAGCATCATCTTCTTTGATTCTTCCTTTTATTTCTTCAAACAAATCTTTTTGAAACTGCTCGGTATCTTTCATCATTTGATCTGTATAAGCGTTTTCTGCATTCAGATAATCGATTACTTCTTGATTTTCCCGTTCGTTCAGCCAATAATATTCATCGGTTCTTACATCACCGTGTATTTCTAATTTTTTATCAATTTTTTTTGCTTTTGGGGCTTGCATAGTTTGTGCATTTATGGTCGCAAATGTACTCAAAGTTAGCAGGACTGTAATGAAATTGGTTTTCATAGGTGAAAGATTAGGATTTGCGTTTGTATAATTTGGGTTCAAATTGATTTTCATTTGATTTGAATTCGATGGAAAGGTTGTGACCTTCATAAAACCCGATGGTGTGATAATTTCCTTTTGAATCTGAGACAGTTACATGGTAAATGCCTTCTTTGGAAGAAGGCTTCAATTGACCGATGATAGACGAGGTTTTTTTATCGATCAGAATAAATGAGCCGTCTTTTTGTTCGGTTAAAATGACGGTTTCCGAAGCATTTTGAAATTCAATTCCACTGTCTATCCAACTTGTTTCTGATATGTTTCCTTGTATTTTTATGTCGGGGTTTGAAACGGGAATTACCGGTATGGTTTGGGGCTGATAGTTCAATTCTTTCGGATAGGAAATCCGCAACATATTGACCGCATTTTTCAGCGCATCAGGATAACCTGTGGCATATTCTTTTTCATTTGAAATGCCTTCCATATTTTCAATTTCTTTTCCCTGACAATCGGTAAAAACTACGTTCACTTTATTTTTTAGGAATTTCTTTCCTCTGATTAAGTCAGCAGTCAAAGCCAAACAAGCATTTTCTTTGACTTCTTGTGGCCATTCCGTCGAATTGGATTTTAAAACTTCATATTTTTTCTCGGTCAACAATTTCATGAGATGATAATTCATCCGGTATTGATTATCTTGAAAATCAGCAAAAGAATCCGGAATGATGACGTATTTGAAATCGCTTATGTTTTGAGAAAAAGCAATCGTGGAATTGATCAAAATAAAAAAGCAAAGCAGATATTTTACCATGGCATAAATTTTATCAAATGTAATAAAAAAGACCTCAGAAATTTATCCTTGCATTTTTAAAAACTAACCTTAGCTATATTATTTTTTAATGATCTTTTCGGTCTTGATGATTTTATCCTTGGATATGATATGGATGAAATAAATTCCTTGGGGAAGTTGTGAAAAATTAAGGACATTTTTTCCTAAATTTATAGGTTGAGAAAATACTTTTTTTCCGTTTAAATCAAGCACTTCCAATTGGTCAATTTCCGGATTTAGGACATTCAAGGTAAACAGGGTACTGACAGGATTTGGATAGAAATTATAATTGTTGAATTCATATTGGGTAGTATTCAGTTGAAGATCACCATAAACCAATTGATTTCCTATAGGGTCAGATAGGATCAGTGATTCAGTTTGATCCGGATTTTCAGTAAATTCATACACGAGTTTTTCAAATCGGTTCAGCCAAAAAAATCCGTGATATAGATTTTGAAATGTATTGTTTCCATAATATGGACTACATTCCAACATTCCTTCTGCCAAATCAAGTATGTATAAATCATGAGATTGAGGCACAAATCCCCATGAACCATCTAATGGCGCGCACACTCCCGTAGAAAAATGATATCCGTCGATTTGTAAAATAACACTATTGACTTCTTCATTGTTTGGGGTATAATGAATGACACCATCTATTTTCGCATATTGTAAAAACCAATTATGTTGGGTCAATTCTGAAGGTGCCGTAACGTAATAGGGGCGTGTAGTAAAATACAATTCATCACCTTCTGCCGTTGTCCAAATAGTTTCTTTTACATTTTCTTCCAAATAATTGATGCTATAAATAAAAGGTAAATTTCCTGATATAATTTGATAATAAGCTTCCCGAAACAGGATAGAAGCATCATCTTGGCAATCTCCCGGAAATGTTTGGATATTGGAAAATGAAATTTCATTTCCGGCAATAAAAAAATCACCATGAACACCACCCGTTAAGCATATCTCGGAAAAAATGTTATCTCCGCCAAACCATAGAAAAGAATAAGATTCTGAGAGGTTAGGATTGGAAAAGGTTTCCTCATTTAATTTTACTTGGTGTAAATACCAAACTTCGTCTGTTAATTCTTCATTTTGAGCAGAAATAGAAATAGGAAAAAGGAAAATTATGTAAAGTAAAAGATTGGTTTTCATGGTATTGATTTTTACTAATTTAAGAAATAATAAAATATGGAAATAAAAATGGGTTAATTTTTACAAGGAATCATAAATAAACTAGGATATCCTTGTAATTTTGTCCAAACTTTAGAAACGTACAACAAAATGAAATTTTTTATCGACACGGCCAACTTAGCCGAAATCAAAGAAGCACAGGATTTAGGGGTTTTAGATGGTGTTACGACCAATCCATCGCTGATGGCAAAAGAAGGAATTACCGGAAAGAAAAATATCCTGAACCACTATAAAGCGATTTGTGAAATCGTGGATGGGGATGTGAGTGCAGAAGTCATCGCAACCGATTTTGACGGAATGATCAAAGAAGGAAAAGAATTAGCCAAATTAAACGACCAGATCGTCGTGAAAATCCCGATGACCAAAGACGGTGTGAAAGCTTGTAAATATTTTTCCGAAAACGGAATCAAAACAAATGTTACTTTGGTTTTTTCCGTGGGCCAAGCCCTATTGGCAGCCAAAGCCGGAGCAACCTATGTTTCACCGTTTCTGGGAAGATTGGATGATATTTCTACAGACGGATTGAATTTGATCGAAGAAATCCGTTTGGTTTATGATAATTATCTGTATGAAACTCAGATTTTGGCAGCATCCATTCGTCATACCATGCACATCGTGAATTGTGCGAAAATCGGAGCCGATGTGATGACCGGACCGTTGAGTTCTATCATGGGATTGTTAAAACATCCATTGACCGATATAGGCTTGGCGCAGTTTCTTGCCGACTATGGAAAAGGAAATAAATAAGAAATAAATTCAAACTGAAAATCCCGTCACTTCAAATTTGATGGGATTTTTTAATTCACCCATTTTTTCGAAACCCATTTTCCGTTTTCTAATTTCACCTGAATGAGCAAAATTTGGGAGCCAAAATAAGAGGACAAAATGGAATGTTTGTCCGTATTTAAATTTTGTTCTGACCATAGTTTACGCCCGCTCAAATCAAAAATTTCAACAGAATTTATACGTTCAAATTCAGATAAGACCTCGATGTATTCTTTATTTTTATAGAGGATAATTCCATCTGCCGCAAATTCATCGGTTGTTAAATTAAAAAATTCAGGGAGATAAAAGACTTCAAATCGTTTCAATTCCACTCCTTCCATTCCTTCAAAATCATAATCGGAATCTGACAGACAATGAATCTCTTTGGTTTTTAAATCTTTAATGTAAATCTGAACATCTGTAGCGGCAAAAAGCCCGTCAAATTTAGCCAAGCTTATTTTAAATTTTCCATTATGATCTGATTTAAATCCTAACGTAATCCTGTCATGGATATCAAAGGGTAACGGTCTGCTCTGTATGGTAAATTTTTGTTCCAAAACATAATTGAAAATGGCAGATCCGCTGTAATTCATCATTTTAGCATCCATTTGGGTGTCGATTCCTTCGGTTGCTCCGGTCATGTAAGCAACCAAGATTTGGTTAAAACCATAGTTATCCTGATCGGTCAGGTTCAACCAAAAACGGTGTCTTTCTATTCCTTCGCCTTTAAAGAAAGGTGCAGCACTATCCGTCCGCATGGAATTGTCAAATACTACTTCTGAAGTAGAATTAAGCACCACAAACCCCTGTCCCACGGAAATGATGCCGTTTGGTGTTTCATTGCTTCCACCGTTTTGAGGTGGGGCTGTTCCTCCGGCCAAATTGATCGTGGCATAATTAAATCCGGAATAAGAACCGTTTTCCACCGGGTTGACATTGGTCCAGAAATACAGCGCTTCCGCTTTGGAATTGGCCATGAAGAATTCGTAGGAATCCAGATTAGAAGGATATGGATTTCCTATAGAAGTATAACTTCCTGCATAAGTAGGATAAATATATTCACCGTTTTGCGGAACACCGGTAAAAATGCCATGATAAGGAGCCGGAGTAGTGGAACTCCAGTTATTTGGGGCACGGAATAAAACACCTTGTCCGGGAAGAAAATCAGCATAAACATTCGGAACTTCTACATAGCCATTCGTTCCGTTATAAGTCATGATTCGGTTATTGACCGTCATTGGAGAAAAGGCTTTCAGTTGTTGTCCCAGAACGGGTGAGCCCCAAATAGTGTAATCCAAACGTTTATATGGAATTCCGATACGGTGAACAGTAATCTCGCCTATGTTTAACACATCTCTTTCCTGGAGTAAATTGGCTTCGTTTTGGACGATGAAATCATCGGCTGTCGCCAAATTGGTGATGCGATCTACTACAGTTAAAGTCATGTTGGAAGGGATTTCAATCGAACCGAGTGCGGTTACTTCTACCTGACAAGCCGTTAAATCTGAGGTAAGAACCAAATCACCGTTGATGATGGCTTTTGTATCTTCATTTGGAGGTCCATTTGTCCAGCTGCCTCCGGTCCATGTTGTTTCAAAATGACAGGTATAATCGTCATAGATTTCAACTGAATCTATCCCTATTCCCAATCCCCCATTATTAACTCCTTCAAAAGCAATGTAATATTCGCTGCTTGGATTGGGAAGATCAAATTCAATTTGAGTCCAGTTTGTTACATCGGTTTGATATATAGGACTTAGTTGGATCCAACTTCCGTTGGCAGAAGTTTTATAATAAACTATCAGCGTATTGACTGCCTGAACGTCCGGATCGTTATTAAACATATTGACATACCAAAAAGACAATTTGGGTACTGAAACCGAACTTAAATCCAATGGAGGAGAAACCAATTTGGTCGTGTTTCCATCCTTATTGTCCCGTACGAATAAAGCATATATAACACCATCATGCGCATTTATGATGCTGTATTGGTCAGATTGAGGAATATACCGCCAATCGAGAACCAAATTCCCGGAAACGACATGATCATTTTCCCAACAAGGCCGCGTTGGGCTTGCATCTTCAAAAGACTCAACATATGGAAAACTATTTACAAGATTACAACGCGTTTTGAAATCCAAGACTTCTGATAAAAAGCTTTCGCCATCGCCGCCGCAATCGGTTCTCACATAAAAATCATAATCTGTTCCGGGCGTTAAATTATTCATGGTAACCGATGTAGAAGCTGTATTCCCTGACAAAACAGGCGTATCTGTTTCCGGATCATCTCCATCCAAATATACCATCCAATCATAACCGGAAGCGCCTGCTACGGCATCCCAAGTCGCTTGCGCTGAAGTCGTTCCTACATAAACCAATTCTACATTTTCAGCCCGTTCACATGTGATTTCCTGTCCGATGTAGAATTCATCAAAT
>JBEBVY010000052.1:0-13068 GCA_040392505.1 Moheibacter lacus
GTTTAAGAATGCAAAATTACTTCGTTCAATGTAAATTGATTGTTAAGGATTTGAGTGGAGTATTCGAGTTGTAGAGTAATGGGTGATTGAGTATTTGATTAAAATTAATTTTCGTCCCATAGGGACGTTTGGCGGGTAAAAACATAAAGAAATCAAATTCTTTGTCCCGTAGGGACAATTCGTAGTTTAAGGTTTCGTTTGGGAAAACATATATCTATTTTTGCAAAAGAGAAAATGCACTTCGACAAACTCAGTGTGACAAATGAGGTGTAGATTTATATAAAACCTATAATATACTTCACAAAAAAAACTTCTCAGCTTCCAAAACACTTTCCGGTCGGCCTACATCCACCAGAATTCCGCCACTATGGTCAAAACCCAGAATTTTCTCTGTTTTCATCAATTCCATATAAGTCGTCATGATGGAAAACTTTCCTGAATTCGGCATTTTTTCAAATATTTCGGGATTGATGATATGAATTCCGCTGAAAGCTTTTTCGGTCAATGGTTTTTCAGATGCGATGATTTCCTCTCCCGAATTCAGGTTTTTCCAACCTTTCAGTTGATTATTTTCTTCAAATAATAATTTCCTTGAACTTTCCCGACCCGAAACCGCAACTGTTACCAAAGGCTGATTTTCCAAATGAAATTCCATCAATTTGGAAATATTTAAATCGGTCAAAATATCCACATTCATCACCAAAAATGGTTCATTTCCCAATAAATCTTTGGCTTTGACCAATCCACCACCGGTTTCCAAAACCTCATCCGATTCATCCGAAATCTGAATATTCACTCCGAAATTTTCATTCTTCTCCAAAAAATCCACAATCTGATCCGCAAAATGATGCACATTGATCACAAATTCATTGATTCCATACGATTTCAGGTATTCGATATTTCGCTCCAGCAAAGTTTTTCCGTTTACCATCGCCAAAGCTTTGGGATGATTGTCTGTAAAAGGTTTCAGGCGGGTTCCGAGACCGGCTGCGAATAGGAGAGCTGTCGAGATGTTTGTTGGGTTTTGGGTGTCCGATTTCTTTTGTGCTGTCATTATTCAACCTTTTTTCTGAATGAAATATTGTTCATTAATTCTTAAGAAAAGCCATAAACCCTCTTAAACTCATCTTCCTATTTATAATTCACCACCGCTTCTATAAATGCTCTAGCGTTCTCAACCGGAACATTGGGCAGGATGCCATGTCCTAAATTGGCAATGTATTTTGTCGGGCCAAATTCGTCAATCATTTCTTTGACCATTTTTTGAATGATTTCCGGCGGAGAAAGCAATCGCGCCGGATCAAAATTCCCCTGAAGCGTGATTTTATTTTGGGTAAATTCACGGGCCATATTAGGCGATACCGTCCAGTCCACACCCAGTGCCGAAGCTTTTGATTGCGTCATTTTTTCCAATGCAAACCAACAACCCTTAGCAAAAACAATTACGGGAGCTTTTTCCGAAACGGCATTTATGATTTGCTCAATGTACGGCCATGAAAATTCATCATAATCCTTTGGTGAAAGCATTCCGCCCCAACTGTCAAAAACCTGAATGACGTTACAACCGTGTTCTGCTTTTTTCAATAAATAAGCAATTGTGGTATCTGTGATTTTTTGAAGCAATTCATGTGCAGCAGCCGGATACTGAAAGCAGAAACTTTTGGCAATATCAAACGCCTTCGAGCCTTTTCCTTCTACAGCATAACACAAAATCGTCCACGGAGAACCTGCAAATCCAAATAATGGAATCTGGTTGTCCAATTCTTTTTTAGTCAGTTTAATCGCTTCAAAAACATAATGAAGTGTTTCTTCCACATCAGGAACCGAAATCTCTTTGACTTGTTGGGGTGTACGAATTGGATTTTCCAGCCAAGGTCCAATGTTGTGCTTCATTTCGAAATCCATTCCCATCGCTTGTGGAATTACCAAAATATCCGAAAACAAAATAGCAGCATCCAGCGGAAATCGTCTGATGGGCTGAGCCGTAATTTCTGCTGCCAGTTCAGGCGTCTGACAACGAGTGAAAAAGTCATATTTATCTCGCAAAGCAATGAATTCCGGCAAATACCGTCCGGCTTGCCGCATCATCCAGACCGGCGGTCTTTGCAATTCTTCTCCTCTTAATGCCCGTAGCAATAAATCATTTTTCGGTGTCATAATGTTCATTAATTTTTTCAATCACTTTTTCCAAAAGCGGAATTTCTGCCGTGATAATCTGGTTATCAGTATGTTTTTTTATTTCTTCATTTGTCGTATTTCCAATGCTGAAGATAACCGAATTTTCTGAGATGGAATGGTTTGAAAAAAAGGTTTTGACGGCTAAGGGACTAAAGAATGCAAAAGCATCAAATGAGTTGGAATCAATCATATAATTCAGGGGAAGGGAATCATAACAAATGATTTCATTCAAAATATGTCCGTTTGGGATCAGTTTTTCAAATAAAGTTTCCCTGCGATTGTTTCCACAAAAGAAATTCCAGCTTTCGGCTTGAAAATTCTTCAAAATATAATCTGCCAATTCTGATGCATAATTTTCAAAATGAGCCACCTTAAATCCGGAATCTGCCAATTTCTGAGCCGTGTTTTTTCCTACGACGTAAAATTCGCCATCCATCTTTAAACCCTCAATTGCTTTTACCGAATTTTGACTGGAAACAATAAATTTATCGGTGGTTTGATTGATTTTGGCAATAAATTTTTCCTGCGGATGAATTTGAATTCTCAAAGTCGGACAAATTTCAAATTCCAGATTTCCGGCCAGATATTCTTTCAGCCGGTTTGCATCTAATTCTTTTGTGAAAAGGATTTTTCTCACTTTTGAATTTGTTTTTTGATTTCTTTGATCAATTCTCCGGCGCCTTTTTCCAAACATTTTTCCGCCAATTCTTTTCCTTTATTTTCAAATGCCGAAGCAGAAAAGCTTTCTTCAATGGAAATAATTTCTTTTCCGTTCAACGAAAGAATGGATCCTTTGAAATCTACAATTCCATCAGAAATTCGAGCAACTGCCCCGATAGGTGCGGTACATCCGCCTTCCAAAATATGTAAGAATTGGCGTTCGATGGTTGCGGCAATCCGTGCATTTTCATCGGAAATTTCCGGCATTTCAAATTCAGATTTCGAAGTAATTCCCACGATTCCCTGCGAAGGCGCAGGTATCATCCAATCCAAAACTTTGAATTTTAATTTTTTTTGCTCTAATTCTTTCAGGATTTCACTTCTGTCCAGTCCGGCATAGGCAAAGATAGCTCCATCCCAGTCCGAATCCATTAATTTCTGAATTCTCAATTGAACATTCCCACGCAAATCGACAACCTGATCTTGTGGAAATTGATGCAACCAGAAAGCGGTTCTGCGCAAACTTCCGGTGGCGATGATTCTTTTATCCTTATCAAAAATTTCGTCCGATTTATAAACCAAAATATCATTCGGATTTCCGCGTTTCATAAATCCCTTTAACTCAATTCCTTCAGGAAGTAAAGTCGGGACGTCTTTCAGGCTGTGAACGGCGATGTCGATTTGGTTGTTTAGAAGTGCAATGTCCAGCGAACGTGTAAAAACACCGGTAATTCCAAGCTGATAAATGGGCTGTTTTAAGTTGATGTCACCTTCAGAAGTAATGGGAACTATTTCCGTTTGGAAATTGATTTCGTTTAATTTTTTCTGCACCAATTCTGCCTGCCACATAGCGAGCGGACTTTTTCGGGTACCAATTCTGATTGTTTGATTTTCCATTTTTCTACCACAAAGAACACTAAGTTTTGTCACAACGGACAGCAAGTGTTCTGATTTTTTATTTGTGAACTTTGTGCATTCTTCGTGAGCTTATTGGTTAAAAGAATTCGTCTTTAACCGGAAAATTTCTTCCATCATGCTGATGGTTTCTTCCGCGCTGTCACGGTTTTCCAACAAATAGGAAGCAAACTGATTGGTCAGATTTTGAACTAATTTTTGAGCGACTTCTGTTTCTGTTCCGTTTATTTTCGGGTTCTTCTTTTGAAGATTTTTTAATTCAAATTCCTGTAAGAATTCCAGCCGTTCTTTAAAAGACTGAATCACGGGAACAAATTCGCGTGTTTTGAGCCATTCATCAAATTCTGTTTTACATACGGAAATGATTTCCAAAGCTTTTGGAACTGAATTTTTTCTTGAATCCAACGTATCATCCACCATTTTTGAAAGTCCGTCCACATTGATCAACTGAATGTTTTCTCTTGAGCCGAGCGTATGCGCAACGTTTTCCGGCACCGACAGGTCAATGATAGTCATTTCTTTATCAAACGGAATCATGTTCTCTGTAATCGTCGGCTGTTCCGCTCCTGTCGCAACAATCAGGATGTCTGTTGATTTTAGTTCTTCATTTAATTCGGAGAATTCTTTGACACGAACATCATATTTTTCAGTCATCAATTCAGCCTTTTCTTTCGTTCGGTTGATGAGCGAAATATGGTCATTTTGGGTATGCTTGACAAGATTTGTACAAGTATTTCTTCCGATTTTCCCAATCCCATACAACAGAATATTTTTTTCAGAAATGGCTGATTGAGTCGCCAAAATGTACTGAACTGCAGCAAAAGAAACCGAAGCGGCTCCGTTGCTCAGCGTAGTTTCATTTTTTACTTTTTTACTGATTTGAATGGCGGTATTGATCAATCTTTCCAAAAATGCACCGGAAGATCCATGTTTTTTGAATCGTTTGAACCAGGTTTTAATTTGTCCGATAATTTCAAAATCACCGAGAATCTGACTTTTCAGTCCTGCGGCAACTTTAAACAAATGGTCGATGGCTTCATCGTTTTTATGGATGGAAACCACTGACTTCATTTCTTCAAGTGAACCGTTTGTATGTTCACAATAGAGTTCCATCATGGTTTCTGCGCTATCGGCAAATCCATAAAACTCAGAACGGTTACAGGTGGAAACCACAAAAAAGTTTTCAATCCCGGTTTGTTTGGCTTTTTCCGTAAAAGGTTCAACAGATTCAGGGAAAAATGTAAATTTACCTCTGATTTCAGCATCTGCTTTTTCATAGCTGACACCGATTACATAAAAATCCTTTTGTGAATTGTGCTTCATCATAAAATTCAACAAACAAAAATAAAGGGCTTTACTTAGTTAAAGTAACGCTCGATTGTTAGAAATACCTCTATTTGGCGAAATAAGGTTTTTTAGATTAATTCTAAACAAAATAGATACTTTTGTTTGCTGATACAAAATAGGCGAGCATTTTTAAAATTTGATTAACTTTATGACCGATGTCAATTATGGAAAATAAACTGGAAAATACCTATAAAAGTAAGGTGAATGAATATTGGCCTGACGAAGAAGTCTATGTGGCTTATGTGGACAATCACACTGCTTTTACCGATACCTTATCACGAAAAATCGATAAAAAATTCATTCAATTTTATTTTTGCACCAAAGGCGGAATGACTTTTCATTTCAATAATGGTGGATATAAAATCGGACTGACAGATGGTTTGAGCTTTTTAATTTACAATCCTACTTTGGAATTGCCGCTGAATTTGAGCTTAAATGCAGATTCCAAAGTTTGTATGGTATTTGTTTCGGTTGAGAAGTTGCACCATCTGTTTTCAAGTCATAATATCCGTGCGGAATTTTTAAACAATTCGAAGTCGCCCGGAAAATATTACAATCAGCAGGCATTTTCCACTACAGTTCGAATGGTTTTGAATCAGATTGAAAATCACAATCTTTCTTCCCATTTTGAAAATCTTTATGTTTTGGGAAAAGTGTATGAGCTTTTTACACTTTATTTTTCAGAATCAGAAGCCAATCAAAAAGAAAACTGCCCTTTTCTGGACAATGAAAAAGACGCGCGAAGACTGAAAGAAGCCAAGGATATACTGCTTGAACGTTTGGATAATCCGCCTATTTTGAAAGAACTTTCTGAAATTTCCGGTTTAACGGAATACAAGCTGAAAGAAGGTTTCAAACAAGTTTACGGAACTACCGTTTATGGCTTTGTACTTGATAAGAAACTTGAAGTGGCCAGAGAAAAATTGGAAAAAGGCGAGCTTCAGGTCAAAGAAATTGCTTTTGAAATCGGATACGAAAATCCTTCACACTTCATTGCTGCTTTTAAAAAGAAATACGGAATTACGCCCAAACAGTTTGCAAAACAGGTTTAACAACCTTCAAAAAATGACAGTGTAATTTTATACACCTTATTGTTTCTTAGATAAAAATACAGTACTGTTCCGGCATCATAGTCGTTTAGCTGAAACACTCTTTCGGTCGTCGAATAATTTTCTGTGCTCTCATCCCAGGTTGCCCAAACAGAAATATTGTAATTTTTATAAGCTTTCAACAAATCATCTATACTGTTTCCAATTCCTATTTTAGACAAAGTTTTGAGAGAAGCGGACTCAGTGTTGATTTCAAAAAGTTCAATTTTGGATTGATCATTTTCATCCATATATTCTGAAAATCCCAATTCAAATTCGCTTCCTTTGTGATTTATACGGGTTTTGTAAAGCCAATCATCTTGCTTTTTTGAGATTTCCAGTTTTTTACCTAATGCAGTTTCAACTTCGGTCAAAGCAGATCCAATCCGGATGTCATTCATGCGTGTAGTGGAAATTTGCGCAAAGGAAAATTGAATCATACCAAGCAAAAAAAATAGAAAGATTTTCTTCATAATTTCAGGATTTAAGTTTTGAAACAAATTCAATATTGCGTTTCAATCCATCAAATTTAGTTCTTTTAACAGGAGATTTTTGAAAAAATTTTCGGAAAACATCTTCGGTGATATCTTCCCATTCAGATTTAGAAAAATTTAAAAATTCTTCTTTCGGTTGAAACTTTTCTTCTTTGTGCGGAAGTGAAAACCGGTTCCAGGGACAAACATCCTGACAGACATCACAACCAAAAATCCAGTCATCAAATTTTCCGGACATTTCAGTTGGGATTTCATCTTTTAATTCAATGGTGAAATAGGAAATGCATTTGCTTCCATCAATTTTTTTATCAGGAAGAATGGCTTCAGTCGGACAAGAATCAATACATTTTGTACAGGAACCGCAATGGTCGGTGGGTGTCGGCGTATCATAATCCAATTCCAAATCCAGAATTAATTCGGATAAAAAGAAAAAAGAACCCTTTTGTTTGGAAAGGGTCAAACTGTTTTTTCCCACCCAGCCGATTCCGGCTTTTTGTGCCCAGGCATGTTCCAGAATAGGTGCCGAGTCGACAAAAACACGACCATTTACTTCACCGATTTCTTCCTGAATGAAATCCAGAAGCTCTTTTAATTTATCTTTTACGACATAGTGATAATCAACACCGTAGGCATATTTGGAGATTTTGTAGGAATCCTGAATTTGAATTTTCTCCGGATAATAATTATAACTAAGCGAAATCACCGATTTCGCTCCTTCCACCAGCAATCTTGGATCCAGACGCATATCAAAATGATTTTCCATGTAGGACATTTTGCCGTGGCGATTTTCTTTCAGATAATTCTCCAATCGAGGAGCTTCTTCTTCCAAAAATCCGGCTTTAGCTATGCCACAGTTCAGAAAACCCAATTCCAGCGCACGTTTCCGGATGCGTTCAGAATTAGATTTTAAATCAGCTGTATTTGTTAAAAATTCCACAAAACTGTCTTATAGCTATGCAAATTTAGAAATATAAGGAAAAACATTCTCGTTATAATTCTAAATCAATTGTAGAATTTAATATTTCCAACATTTTGACTGGAAATAAAGATCGATTGCAATTAAAAATTAATAGTATGAAAAAATTGAGATTTATGATTTTGCCCTTCCTTCTATTGGGTATTCTGTCGGTTTCTTGTAAAGATGATGATTCTTCAGGAGGAAATGATGATTTAATAGTCGGAACCTGGAAGGTTTCAGATGCCTGGGTGGGAGAAGAAAGTATTTATGATCAATTATTGGAAAATAACTTTTGTGCGATGCAGAATATTTACAAATTTATGAATGACAATACATTGCATATTGATACTTTTGAAGAAGGTATTACGCCTGAAAATTGTGTTATAGGAGTGCCTCAAACGGGTACTTGGTCCCACACAAATAATGTTTATACGGTAACATTTGATGATTCGGGAGAAAGCAGTAATTCTACTGTTGAATTTCAGGGCAACAATACCTTTATCGCCCCAACTACTTTTCAGGGGCAAAGTGTCTTGTTAGAATTCACCCGTCAATAAAAAGATTTAATCCAAATTCTGCAATTGGATTAATTTTGTGTAGATTCCATTTCTACCTAAGAGTTCGGTATGGGTGCCGGACTCTTTTATTTTTCCATCTTCCATGACGATAATTTTGTCTGCGTTTACGATGGTTGAAAGCCGATGCGCAATCACAATGGAAGTCCGTTTATTCATCATATTTTCAAGTGCATCCTGCACCAGTTTTTCAGATTGCGTGTCCAGTGCAGAAGTTGCTTCGTCCAGCACCATAATCGGTGGATTTTTATAAACCGCCCGCGAAATGCTCAACCGTTGTTTTTGTCCGCCCGAGAGTTTGCCGCCGCTTTCACCCACAGACTCTTCATATTTATGGGGTAATTTTTCTACGAATTCTTCTGCGTTTGCAATTTTGGCAGCCGAACTTACCTTTTCCATCGTCGGATTTTCATCACCCAAAGCAATATTGTTGAATACAGTATCATTAAAAAGAATGCTGTCCTGTGTGACCAACCCAAATAATTTTCGATAACTTTTCAATTGGATGTCTTTGATATTGATTCCGTCGATTAAGATTTCGCCTTCCCGCACATCATAAAAACGGGTTATCAAATTGGCCAGAGTTGATTTTCCACTTCCCGAATGACCGACCAATGCTACGCTTTCTCCTTTATTTATGGTCAAATTAAAGTTCTGAATTACATTCTTTTCAGCATAGCCAAATGATACATTTCTGAATTCAATTTTATCTTTAAATTCATTGAATTCTATAGCATTTTCTTTATCCTTGATCAAAACCTGAGTATCCAGAAGTTCAAATATCCTTTCGGCAGACACTTGTCCTTTCTGTATGTCGGACAGGGAGCGGGAAAATCTTTTAATCGGATCGAGCAGCGTATAAAATATCCCGATATAAAAAATAAATTCAGACCCCTTCAATCCATTGCCTTCCAAACTCAGTTTCCCGCCAAAAAACACAATCATCCCGATGGTTATTGCACCGAGAAATTCACTTGTAGGTGAAGCCAGTGCCCGCTTTTTCATTACCTTTTGAAGCAATTTTCTATAACGGTTGATGGAGGAGTCAAAGCGTTTGGTGATTTGGTTTTCAGCGTTGAAAATCTTAATGATTTTTAAAGAATTTAAAGTTTCATCAACATAAGACATAATATTTCCCAATTCCACTTGGGCTTTTCCGGCATCCCTTTTTAAACTTTTCCCAATCAGCGAAATAATGGTTCCCATGACGGGAAAAACAATCAATGCAAACAAAGTCAATTGGTAACTGGTAATAAATAAAGCCGTTACAAAAACGATAATCATGATCGGGCTGCGGATGATTTCTACCAAACCATTGAGGATGTTTCCCTCAACTTCTCCTACATCACTGGAAATCCTGACCAGCATATCACCTTTTTTCTTTTCGGTAAAATAAGAAACAGGCAATGCCAATATTTTATCGTGAATGTTAATCCTGAAATCTCTTGAAACACCTGATCGCAAATCAATTAAAAAAAATTCAGAGAGATAACTGAAAATATTCCGAAAGAAAAATAATATGATAAAGGCCACACAGGAAACAAATAACACACGAATGGGGCCGCTGTTCACCGCAATTTGGTTCATATAATAAGCTGAAAATTCAGATGCAAAATCCTTTAAATCCAAGATATTTCCCGAATAAACCGGCCTTTCCAATATTGGTTGGGATTTTTCATCAAATAAAATATTGAGAATCGGCATCATAAACATAAGCGCCAACACATTGAAAATCGCATATAAAAAGTTGCAAACTATCGCAATGAAAAAGGAAGGTCTATAAGGTTTTGTATATTGAATTGCTCTTTTCAGTAAGCTCATTAACAATCAAATTTGAACAAAGGTAAATAATAGTAGAAAGTAAAAAGTAGAAAGTAGAAAGAATTTCGAAAACTTTAAACCTGAAACTTTGAACCTTAAACATTAAGAATTAACTTCGCAGTATGATGAAAATCGGAATTTTGGGAGGAGGCCAGTTGGGGTATATGTTTTTGCAAAATGCCTTGCAGTATCCTTATGAAATACACATTCTCGATCCTTCGGCCAATGCACCCTGCGCAAAGCATGCACATCGTTTTGTCCAAGGTGATTTTGCTGATTACGAAACGGTTGTAGAATTCGGGAAAGATTTGGATGCAATCGGTATTGAAATTGAACATGTCAATGTAGATGCGCTTCGCGAATTAAAAAGCAGAGGAAAAAGAGTGGTTCCTGACCCCGAAACTTTGGCCATCATTCAGGATAAATCGCTTCAAAAGCAATTTTATGTGGACAATGGGATTCCGACTGCCCCCTATTTCGAATTGGAAAACTGGAAAGATCTCATTTGCGTAGTAACGGAATTCCCTCTTTTTCAAAAAGCCAAAAAAGGTGGATACGATGGAAAAGGAGTCCAATACTTAAATTCCCGAAACGAAACTGAAAAAATACTCCGCGTTCCTGCTATCTATGAAACACCTGCAGATTTAGAAAAAGAAATTGCGGTTGTCGTCGTGGCAGACGGAAAGGGAAATTTGGTTAATTATCCTGTTGTGGAACTGGTTTTTAATCAGGAATATAATTTACTGGATTATTTATTGATGCCTTCGGAATTAAATGATTCCAAAGCGAAAGAAGCGGAGGAAATCGCACGAAAACTGGTGGCTGCATTGAATTCACCCGGTGTTTTTGCCGTCGAAATGTTTTTGAACAAAAACGGAACGATTTGGGTAAATGAAACCGCTTGCAGGGTTCACAACAGCGGGCATTCAACCATAGAAGCAGCACAGAGTTCGCAGTTTGACCAAATGCTTAGGACGCTGGCCGATTTACCACTGGGAAACACTGAATTATATGCGGCTTCCGCCATGGTCAATTTGATAGGAATAGAGGGAGAAAGCGGAATTGCAGAGATTC
This sequence comes from Moheibacter lacus, assembly GCA_040392505.1. Taxonomy (GTDB): domain Bacteria; phylum Bacteroidota; class Bacteroidia; order Flavobacteriales; family Weeksellaceae; genus Moheibacter; species Moheibacter lacus_A. The sequence continues at coordinate 11,111 of JBEBVY010000052.1, forward strand.
AAAACCTCGACCAAATGCTGAAAATTCCGAGAGTTTATTTGCATTGGTATGCCAAAGAAGAAACGCGTCCCGGCAGAAAAATGGGGCATGTAACTTTGGTCGATGATGATTTGGAACGGTTAAAATCCAACATAGAAAAAGTAAATAAAACCGTTCAGGTAACAACAGTGAAGAATTAGTTCAAAACGTTAAACCTGAAACATTAAACTTGAAACAAAAATTATGGTAGGAATCATCATGGGAAGCGACAGCGATTTGCCGATTATGAAACAGGCAGCGGAAATTCTGGATGAATTCGGAGTCGAATATGAACTGACAATTGTCTCGGCACATCGGACACCGGAACGTATGGTTGAATATGCAAAATCTGCCAAAAGCCGAGGACTGAAAGTCATCATAGCGGGAGCGGGCGGCGCAGCACATCTGCCGGGAATGGTCGCTTCTTTGACTTCATTGCCGGTGGTCGGTGTTCCTATCAAATCATCCAATTCCATCGACGGATGGGATTCGATTTTGTCTATTTTACAAATGCCAAACGGAATTCCCGTGGCAACCGTTGCTTTAAATGCTGCAAAAAATGCAGGGATTTTGGCAGCCAGGATTTATGGTGCTTTTGATGAAGAAATCGGAAAAAGAGTCGGGATTTATCAGGTTAATTTGCAGAAGGCAGTAGAGGAAAAAATTCATTTGATAAAGAAAGAATTTCCCAATGAATTTGATAAATAAACCTATCATTCATTAAGGTTTATTTCTTTTTACTCACTTCTCGGGTCTTGTTTTAACGGCATTTTACCACATCTTATTACTTCCAACGCAGGACAACCAAAGTCTATGCTTACCTTTCCTTCCAATAAGTACAAACCGGAACCGCGAAGCGGATATTTCGCAAGCGAAGGCGGAAAATGTACCGTGTCAAAAAAGTCTCCGTTCAGATCAAAAAACGTCCCGAACTTCATTTGTGAACCGTTTTTGGTTCGGGAATTTTTGTCGGCTACAAAATCACCGACCATGCGGATGACTTTTCCTTCATATTGATTCATTTCAGAAGCCAAAGCATCTCCTTTAAAATCCGATTTGGCCAAATCAAACAAAGAGCTGGAAACAGGAAAACCAATCAGTTCCATTTCATCATAAATATCTTCCAGCACGGAATATTCCAATTGAGGTAAAACCGGTTTTTCAGAAACCGTTTCAAAAAGAGAGATATTATTGTTTTTGTGTAAATGTCCACTCAGCAGCAAATGAACTTCCCATAATAATTCTTTTTTACCCACATGGAGAAATCTGAAAGCACTACAACGAATCAGAATTACAACTTGTTCCAATCCCGCTCCTGTCCGCAGAATGAAATTCTCAATTCCGGTATATTCGCCGTTTTGCTCCCTTTCTTCTACAATTCTGTGGCCCAATTGGGTTTCAAAATTCAGAATTCCATCAAACCCCAAATAGATATCGTCTCCATAAATGGTAGTGCCGTAAATGCTTTTATTGACACAAGGCAGACAGATGTTGGCACCAGATTTTTTGGCTTCGTTGACATACACTTTTCGGTTATAAAATCCGCCGTAATTGTTCAAAACCGCCACCATAAATTCCTTCGGAAAATAAGTTTTCAGAAACAAACTCTGATAGCTTTCCACAGCAAAACTGGCACTGTGCGCTTTGTTGAAAGAATAGCCGGCAAAACTTTCCATCTGCCGCCAGATTTCATGGGAAGTAGTTTCGGGATAATTCATTTTTCTGCAATGGTTAAAAAATTTATCTTTTATTTCGATTAAATGGTTGACGTGTCTGTATTTTCCGCTCATCATTCTTCTCAAAACATCGGCATCCGCCAAATCCAATCCGCCATAATGATGCCCGATTTTCATCACGTCTTCCTGATAGACCATCACCCCATACGTTTCCTTTAATTGTTGTTCAAAAACCGGATGCGGATAAATCACTTTTTCAGGATC
>JBEBVY010000053.1:0-12958 GCA_040392505.1 Moheibacter lacus
CGGACTTTTCCATCCAAAATTGCCAATTGGATCATCAGAAAAACCACCAAACTCAACATCAAAGATCATGGTTGTGCGCTGAAAGTTTTCAATAGAGATACAGCCAAAGATTTGAATTTATACGGAGAAATGCATCGTTATATAACTCTGCTTGCCTATTTAAATGGAGCAAGAATAACGGAAGTAAACGTAAAACACCATCAGCGTCAGTTCGGGAAATCCAAATATGGTTTAGGCAGAACGACCAAAGTGGTAAATGATCTGATTTTACTTTTATTTCAGCGGAAATATCTACAAAAACCCATCCATCTGTTTGGGAATTTCGGGATGCTTTCTTTTACGATAGGAGGTTTGATTTTGATTTATTTGATGGTTGTAAAATTCGCATTGGGAGAGGATATCGGAAATCGACCTTTGTTGATTTTGGGTATTTTATTGCTCTTTGTCGGAATTCAATTTTTCACAACGGGAATTATCATAGATTTGCAGATGAGGACTTATTTCGAGTCTCAGCAAAAACGTCCTTACAAAGTCAGAAAAATATTTATCGGTGAAACCGAAACACAAAAAACAACTCACTACTCTACTTAAAATTGCAGTCAGCATCGCGTTAATTGCATTGGTTTTCAGTAAATTAAATTGGGATGAAATCCGCAATTTGCTGACCATTGCCAATCCTTTTTATTTTGCGGCAGCCATTTTTTTCTTTTTGATTTCACAAGTGATTTCTGTATTTCGGTTCAATATTTTCATTCGGAAAATAGGGGTACGATTAACTTATGAAGCCAATTCCAAATTGTATTTGCTCGGGATGTTTTATAATTTTTTTCTACCCGGTGGAGTGGGTGGAGACGCTTATAAAGCCTTTGCGCTGAGCAAATCCCATAATAAATCATTAAAAAAAGTAGGACAAATCGTTTTTGTTGAGCGGTTTCTGGGGATAGTGGCCATCGGATTTATGATGTGTTTTTTGATTGTATTCATAAAAACGTCTTATTCTTATTATTGGAATTTAGGGATTTCAATAGTCGGATTTATTTCAACTTTTATATTTTTAAAACTGATTATCCGGTTTTTACATACTTACAAGAAAAGAATTTATATAGGGTTCTTTTATTCCGTATTGATTCAATTGGCCCAATTGATTTGTGTATTTTTTCTTTTGAAATCCTTTCAGATTGAAGACAATTATTTGATTTACTTACTTCTGTTTTTAATTTCCAGTGTGCTGTCGGTTATTTCCTTTGCAGGATTGGGAATTCGCGAAGCTGTATTTTATTATGGAGCGCATTGGTTCCAATTTGATCCTGATATTTCCGCAGCGGTTGCTTTGTCGTTTTCTTTGATTACAGCCGTTGTTTCGTTTACGGGAATCATTTATATATTTAAGAAAATACAGTTAAAAAAAAATAATTAAATTTTCCACGCAACCTTTTCATTTTTTTGCATCAATAGATTAAAACCAAGAATCCATAATTTAAACTGGATAATTGTTTTGATTAGTTTTTCGCTTTTTGCTACCCTTTATTTAAAAGTTGCTTCTTCCCAAAATCGGAGCAACTTTTTTTGTGCCTCTCCCGAATCTGTTTTGTGACAGATTCGACCTCTCCTAAGGAGAGGTAAAAGAAATTTCAATAAATTCATTCCTAAATCACGAAATCTTTCTCAAATTTGCCTGATGAAATTTCTTTCCAATAAATGGTTTTTGTTGACGATTTTATCGTTGACTTGGGGTAGTTCGTTTATCATGATCAAACAGAGTCTTCTTTCATTTTCACCCGTTGAGGTGGGAGCTTTGCGTTTGACCATAGCCGGACTGGTACTGGTTTTCTTTGGAATTCGGAATTTTAGACATATCCCCAAAAAATTACTGCCATGGGTTGTTTTGGCCGGATGTTTAGGGAATTTCATTCCCATGTTTTTATTTCCGATTGCCCAACAAAAAGTAAGCAGTTCCATGGCCGGAATCTTGGATTCACTGGTTCCGATTTTTGTGTTGATCCTCGGGTATTTGTTTTTTGGAATTAAAAGTCGTTTGACACAGATATTAGGAGCATTGATAGGCTTTATTGGAGCGGTAATTCTGATAAGCGATGATGGAAACGGAGGTTCAAATGATCTGGTTCATTCACTTTTGATCGTTTTGGCGACATTGCTTTATGGATTTAACGGATTAATAGTCAGCAAATATCTTTCAGGCATTCAATCCTTTAAATTGTCGTCTGTTGTTTTTACGATTTGGCTAGGGCCTTCCATACTGATTTTAGGATTGACCGGTTTTTTCTCAGAATTTGAAGCGACTCCTTTGCAGTTAAAAGGATTGGGATTTGTTGCGATCCTGGGACTGGTGGGAACTGCCACGGCGATGATTCTCTTTTATAAACTGATTCAGCAAACCTCGGCGATTTTTGCGTCGGTTGTCACCTATTTGATGCCGATTGTAGCAGTATTCTGGGGAATTTTGGACGGAGAGAAATTAACCTTGGTGCATGTTTTCGGGGGCATTCTGATTTTATTGGGTGTTTATTTGATACAGAAAAAACCCAAATATATCCAACCGGAAAACGACTAGTTATAAAATTAGTTGAGGCTAATTTTAATCCAATTCAATATCAAAATTCGTCAGGCTTTTAAAGACATCCAGACGATCGACTAAGTCTTCATCAGTCAATTCTGCCAATCGGTCCGTGCCAAATTTTTCGACCGTAAAAGAAGCCAAAGCACTTCCGTAAATGATGGCGCGTTTCATGTTTTCAAACGAATAATTCTGTGTTTTAGCCAAAAACCCTGAAAAACCTCCGGCAAATGTATCGCCGGCTCCCGTCGGATCAAAAACGTCTTCAAGTGGTAATGCAGGCGCAAAAAACACATTTTTTTCATGGAACAACAAAGCGCCGTGTTCTCCTTTTTTAATGATCAAGGTATGAGGGCCCATTTCGAGGATCTTTTTTGCAGCTTTTACCAAACTGTATTCTTTGCTCATCTGGCGGGCTTCTTCGTCATTAATCGTCAAGACATCCACATCTTTCAGCACATCCATCAATTCGTCCCAGGTCAAATCCATCCAGAAATTCATCGTGTCCAAAACGACCAATTTAGGACGTTCTTCCAACTGGTTTAAAACTGATTTTTGTACCAGCGGATGTAAGTTCCCCAGCATCAAAACATCAGGTGTGCGCCAACCCACGGGCACCTCCGGTTGAAAATTTTCCAAGACATTTAATTCCGTAACCAGCGTATCACGGGAATTCATATCGTTATGATATCGGCCTGACCAATAAAAAGTTTTTCCACCTTTTACTTTTTCAACACCGGAAAGGTCTAAATTTTTTGATTCCATTAAGTGAACATACTCATCGGGAAAATCCTCACCGATTACCGAAACTATACCGGTTTTAACATCCAGCATAGAAGCTGCCATTCCGATGAAAGTTGCAGCACCTCCCAGTATTTTTTCAGTTTTTCCAAACGGGGTTTCAATTTTATCAAAAGCGACAGTTCCGACGACCAATAAGCTCATAATGGTTAAATTTTGGGCAAATATAATGATTTTGCGGGATGCTGGGTGTTGGATGTAGGAAGTATAGATTATTTTGTTAAATCTGTTTTCTGAAGGCAATTACAGAATTAATTAGCTCATATGAGAATTTATATAAATGTTGAAATTCTTCTTCATTGATATAATTTCTATTTTTCGCTTTGTATAGACAAGTAACTACTTCAGCCAAAGAGCGAATTGAATATCCTAAGAATTTTTTAAATTCTAAATCAGATTGAAGAATCGAACCTTCAGAAATGTTTAAGGCAATAGAGTCGGCAGATCTTAGGATTTGAGAAGTCAGATTATATTTTTCATTATCAGGAAATTTCTTGGAAAGCAGGAAAATAAGCTCTCCAAATTCCATTGATTTTTGCCAAATAATCAATTTTCAAATTTAAAACTCATATTGATAATTTTACATTATCGACTTCCAGCATCCCACACCCAGCAAAATCAATCAATGGATTTTACCACGGCTTTTTCGGCTTCCTTCCGGGTTCCGTCAAATCCGTCGATACCGGAAACGGTGGTATATTTTAAAATGAATTTTTTACCCGGGTTGATTCTTTGATAAATACTCTGAACGGCCATGGTGGCTTCATGAAATCCGCATAAAATCAATTTCAATTTTCCGGGATAAGTGTTGATATCACCTATGGCATAAATCCCATCCACATTGGTCTGATAATCAAGTGCGTTATTGACTTTAATGGCATTTTTTTCAATTTCCAATCCCCAATTGGCAATCGGGCCTAATTTAGGAGAAAGCCCGAAAAGTGGTATCAAATAGTCAGTTTCCAGTGTTTGGAATTCACCGTCTTTCTCTATGGTAATGGAAGTTAATCGATCTTCCCCCTGCAGACTTCTGACTTCTGCAGGCGTAATCAATCTGATTTTTCCGGCATGTTTTAATTCTTGCAATTTCTCAACTGAATCCAGAGCACCCCGGAATTCATTTCTTCTGTGGATCAAGGTTATTTCCGAAGCGACATCTGTAAGGAAGATACTCCAGTCCAATGCCGAATCGCCTCCTCCGGCAATTATGATTTTTTTATCCCGGAATAATTCAGGGTCACGAACGAAATATTCTATTCCCTTTTCTTCAAATTTTTCTATGTTTTCCAATTCGGGTTTACGGGGTTCGAAACTTCCCAAACCTCCGGCGATGGCAATGGCTTTGGCCTGGTGTTGCGTACCTTTATTGGTCGTGACGATGAAACTTCCGTCATCTTGTTTTTCAATGGTTTGCGCCACTTCATTTAGAGTAAATCCCGGTTCGAATTGTTTAATCTGTTCCATCAGATTATCCACCAAAACACCGGCGTCCACGCTTGGGAATCCGGGAATATCAAAAATGGGTTTTTTGGGATATAATTCGGCTAACTGACCTCCGGGTTGGGGCAGCGCGTCGATGATATGACAACGAAGTTTCAACAAACCTGCCTCAAATACGGTAAATAATCCGGTAGGGCCGGCACCTATAATCAATATATCTGTTTGAATCATTTTGTGTTGAATTTGAATGAATTAAATAATTAATTCGAATGACAAAAATACAAACCAATTGCCAATTTTTTCTCTGATATGTATCAGTAGAAATTTAGGCTTCTGTAAGCAGGTTTTTGATTCGATTCATCGCTTCTTCCAATTGTTCAGCAGAAGCAGCAAAGGAAATCCTTAAACAATTATCCATACCAAATGCACTGCCTGAAACCGTTGAAACAAATACTTCATCCAATAAAAACATAGCCAAATCGTCAGCGTTTTTGATAAGTTTTCCACGATAGGTTTTTCCAAAAGTAGCCGAAACATCCGGAAACAGATAGAATGCACCTTTGGGTTCGCTTACTTTAAAAACGGGAATTTCAGCCGCCTTTTGCATCATTAAATCTTTACGTTTTTCAAATGCTTCTACCATATAATGCGTTTGGGACAAATCTGCATCCAAAGCCGTAATAGCAGCTCGCTGGGCTATAGAATTTGCGCCGGAAGTAATCTGGCTCTGAAGTGTCTCAGTTGCTTTTGCGATCCATTCCGGAGCGCCAATATAACCAATCCGCCATCCGGTCATAGCATATGCTTTAGAAAGACCATTTACAGTTACCGTCCGGTCATATGCTTCCGGAAAACTCGCAATGCTTACCGCTTTTTGACCGTAAACGATGTGCTCATATATTTCGTCGGAAATTATAATCAAATCATGTTTTTGAGCCAATTTTGCAATTTCATGTAGTTCTTCTGAAGTATAAACACTTCCGCTTGGATTACAAGGAGAACTGTAGATCAATGCTTTTGTTTTGGAAGTAATAAAGGCTTCCAATTTAGATGCATTTGCTTTGAAATCCTCTTCGATAGTTGTTTCAATTAAAACCGGAACACCGCCTGATAGTGAGACGATGTCTGCATATGTAACCCAGTAAGGAGCCGGAATCAAAACTTCATCTCCTTCATTTAATATACATTGGAACGTATTGTAAAGCGATTGTTTAGCACCTGTGGAAACCACAATTTGTGAAGGTTTATAGTCGATGTTGTTATCTCTTTTGAATTTGCGGATGATGGCATCTTTCAGTTCGGGATAACCACCGATGGGTGTATAATGTGAATAATTCTGATCAATGGCTTGTTTTGCAGCTTCTTTGATGAAATCGGGGGTATCGAAATCAGGTTCTCCTATGCTTAAACTTATCACATCATTTCCCTGTTGTTTCAGTTCGCGTGCTTTTTGCGTCATGGCAATTGTAGCAGGCGGTTGGAGCATTTCGAGCTTCGAAGAAAGTACCATATTTTATGACTTAAATTCGGAGCGAAGATAAATATTTTTCAATTCGGATTGGCTTAGAATTATTGATAGATTTAATGGTGGTATAAGTTTTTTTCAATGTTTTGAGTGGATTTTTTGATTGGATAAGTGTAAATTGCCAAGAAAAATTATGGCTACAATAACATTTAAAGGAAGTCCGATTCATACGCAAGGAGAATTACCCGCGATAGGTTCAAAAGCACCGGATTTCAAATTGACTGGAAGTGATTTGTCGGAAAAGAGTTTGGCAGATTATAAAGGAAAAAACGTGGTTTTAAATATTTTCCCGAGCATTGATACAGGAATTTGCGCAGCTTCTGTTCGTCATTTCAATCAATCTGCTTCAGGACTTGACAACACGGTTGTTTTGTGTATTTCGAAAGATTTGCCTTTTGCTCAAGGTAGATTTTGCGCAGCTGAAGGTTTGGAAAATGTGATAACGCTGTCAGAATATAAGGACACCCATTTTTCCAATGACTATCAGGTGAAGATGACGGACGGTCCACTTGAAGGACTGATGAGTAGAGCAGTTGTAGTAATTGGCGAAGATGGAAATGTGAAATATACGGAACAGGTTCCGGAAATAGCACAAGAGCCGGATTATGATAATGCCCTTGCGAGTTTGAAGTAATTCAAATTCTTTCTATAATACAAATCCTGCTTTCAAAAAAGCGGGATTTTTTTATGATAAAGATTAGCTCTTTAAATTTTTCGCTACCAAATATTCATTCTTATTTTGCATTTAATTTAGACTAAATAAAAACAATGAAATGAAAAACTTACTTTTTTATTGGGATTGATTCCGTTTGTTCTTCAAGCACAGAGCTTTGAGGAAGTGGAAACGGTAGTGAAGGATTATTATTATTCGTCCAGTGATGTGGCGGATTTTGATGGAGATGGCTTTGTGGATATCGTACACAACGGTGCGATCGACTCAAATGATGATGGCAATGTGGATGTTACGTTCAACGAAATTTATAAGAATAATTCGGGGAGTTTGTCTGTTTTTGGGGATTTTGGTGCTTATTCGACGCATTTGGGAGATGTAAAGTTCATTGATTTTGATAACGATGGTTTGTTGGACATTGTGACAACCGGGTTGAGTTATAATGATGTGGTGAATTATCAGCAATATCGTTTTAAAAATACGGGAAGCGGATTTGAAATGGTTGAAAATTTATCGGGAAAGATTTTTGGTGGATTGGAAGTATTTGACCTTGACCATGATGGATTTCAGGATTACGCTTTGAACGGAATACAGTATGTGGAAGGAACCGGTTTTACGTATGATCTGGATTTATACCGAAACACGGGTGATGGTTTTGAAGCAGTTCCGGCTTGGTTGCCCGGTGCACAAAACAGCAGTTTTAAAGTCGTTGATCTGAACAATGATATGCTACTGGATTTGGTCATTTTTGGATTTGACAGTGATTTGGAGCCGATGTTCAAAGTATATTTGAATCAGGAAGGAACGCTGGCATTTTCTCAGGATTTGGCACCGGTAAACAACGGAAAAATGGCATACGCCGATTTCAATGCTGATGGTTTTATGGATTTGGTAGTGGTCGGACAGGACGAAGAATACGAACCCTATTTGGTGGTGTATTTCAATAATGGAGAGGGAGGTTTCGAAGCAAATATCATTGATTCAGAAGGACTTGATTCTTCAAGTGTGGATGTGGGCGATTTGAATAATGATGGATATTATGATTTTATCATAATTGGTGATGATGTTGATTATAATGCATGGACAAAGGTGTTTTTGTACAATGCTGCTGATAATTCCTTTACGAAAGCGGAAGAAACGGGATTGTTCAACTTGGGAAGTCAGGGAAATGTCCGATTGTTTCATTTGAATGAGGATCATCATCTGGATGTTTTGATGTCCGGATTTGATTGGGCGGATAATGCTATGCCGTCATTGACCAAATTATTTAAAAATTCTTCGACCGAAGAAAACCAAAAACCTTTGGCTCCAACTGAATTAAATTTGGAACAAGACGGAAACAAATATTTGTTTTCATGGAGTGGAGCTTCAGATGACAAAACGCCAGCGGAAGCTTTACAATATGAAATCAAAATCGGAACGACTTCGGGAGCAGAGGATTTGGCAAAATATGTTGTCACAACAGCTTCCTGGTTTTTGGAGTTTGAAAATGCTCCGGAAAATATTTACTGGAGCATAAAATCAATCGATGCTTCCAAAGTATATTCGGAAGCTTCTCATGAGGATCAATTGTCAAGTTTAGATGTAAATCATGGTATTTCAATTCAGGTTTACCCTAACCCTGCAAGCGATTTCGTTTATGTAAAAGCAGACACCTCCATCAAAAATATAGAGATTTATACTTTAAGCGGTCAGAAATTAAATGTGCAGCTTTCTCAGGACAAATTGAATGTTTCACATTTGCCAAAAGGAGTTTATTTGTTGAAAATTCAATTGGAGAATTCAACCATTACCAAAAAATTGGCAGTAAAATAAATGCAAGTAAACAAAAAAAAGGCGGGAATTCCCGCCTTTTCTATTATCTGAAATTAGAATTAATAACGTTCCAGAACTACTACTCGTCTGTTACAAGCTCTACCTTCCGGCGTTTCGTTTGGACATTTAGGATATTGTTCACCAAATGCACGAACTTCTAATCGGTTTCCGTCCACACCTTCTTTAACCAAAGCATCTTTTACTGCTTGTGCACGATTTTTAGAAAGTTTCAAGTTATAAGCATCAGAGCCGACACTGTCTGCAAATCCATCTACGAAATAGTTTCCTTCCTGAGTTTTGATGATTTCGGCAGCTTCTTTCACTTTTGTTCCACCATCGGCAGTTAAAGCAAAGCTGTCAAATTCAAACAATACATCTTCAAATGAAATTTCTTTTATTGGATCTACTGGCTCAACCGGTTCAACTGGTTCTTCTTCCACAATTTCTTTCATGACTTTACAACCGTTTACGCAATCGTATTCGTCGGTACTTTCTCCATTTGGACAAGGTTCAAGCGGACATTCATCCTGGCGGTCTTCGATTTTATCACCGTCTGTATCAGCACAACCGTTGTACTCTTTCAGACCAGGAACATCCGGACATTCATCTTCTTCGTCCACGATTCCGTCTTTATCACGGTCGTTTTTCCCGAATCGAAATGCAAGACCGGCTTTGGCTTGAAAGAAATCGATATAATCTGATTTCACAGCCGGAACCGCAACGTATTGAGCTTCAATATTTAAACCGATTTTAGGCCAGAGCCAGAAATTCATACCCAAACCTCCGGACAATGCAAAATGGTCGTTATCGACTATGGCGCCATTTTCCAAAACATCGCCATCATTGTCCACAACGCCACTCAGCATATTTCCGTCTAAATCATAAGTAGCCGGAGCAAATTCCAATCCTCTGTAAGGCATACGGTGGTAATTTGCACCCAATCTTAAGTACGGATCAAACCAAGAGGTTTCTTTCAATATATAACCGTTGGCAAAGCGGTAACGCAATCCCATTCCGATTAAAACCATGTATTCGTTGTCTATCAATAATCGCTTGTTGTCAATTTCTCCTACTGAAGCCTGTAAATCGACTGCAAAGGATCTGTTTAAAGTTCTTGCGATTGAAATTTGAGATAGAGGAGGTACAAAAGACCAATTGTCTCCCTCAAAGAGTCCTTCCCCAAATCCTCTGGCTGCAGGATGGTTTACTGCATGAACACCACCGCTTATGTACCATTTTTTTAAGGTGTTTTGTGCATAAGATTCAGCAGAGAATAGAATAAGGAATAGGGTAAAAAGTATAGAAATTTTTTTCATATAGAATGACTTAGTAAAATTTGACTCACTAATATATAAACAATTTTATTAATTCTTAAATTTATTAACAATATTATCTTTTATTAAAACTTTCAGAAATTTTTTCAGCTTTTTTAGATTCAGCATAATCGTAAAATCCTTCGCCCGATTTTATGCCTAATTTTCCGGCTGTAACCATATTGACAAGTAAAGGACAAGGCGCATATTTAGGGTTTTTAAATCCTTCATACATTACATTTAGGATAGATAAACATACATCCAGTCCTATAAAATCTGCCAGTTGGAGTGGTCCCATGGGATGAGCCATCCCTAATTTCATCACTTGGTCTATTTCATTGACTCCGGCAACGCCATTGTAAAGTGTTTCGATGGATTCATTGATCATCGGCATCAAAATGCGATTGGCAACAAATCCGGGATAATCGTTTACTTCAACCGGAATTTTTCCCAGTGCAACGGATAAATCCATGATGGTTTTGGTTACTTCATCTGAGGTATTGTATCCTCGTATGATTTCCACCAATTTCATAATGGGTACCGGATTCATAAAATGCATGCCGATTACCTTATCGGCACGATGGGTTGCGGCTGCAATTTTTGTGATGGAAATGGAAGAGGTATTGGTCGCTAAAATGGTTTCCGGAGAGGTTACTTCATCCAATTGTTTGAAAATTTTTAATTTCAAATCAATATTTTCTGTGGCTGCCTCTACTACCAATCCTACATTTTTTACCCCTTCAGCTGTATCCGTATAAGTTGAAATATTGGAAAGAGTTTTCGATTTTTCTTCTTCCGAAATACTTCCTTTTGTAATCATCCGATCCAAATTGGAAGAAATAATAGCGATTCCCTTTTCCAAAGATTTTTCAGAAATGTCAATAAGGTGAACCTGAAATCCTGTCTGCGCAAAAACATGAGCAATTCCGTTTCCCATAGTTCCTGCGCCTATTACAGCAATGTTTTTCATTATTTGTTTTTTTTATTTAGTAAATGCATCAATTATTTGATAAGCAATCCGGAGGGCATTGGTTCCATCTTCCAGTGTTACCCTGGGGTCCGTATTATTTTCTATGGCCAGCGCAAAACTTTCCAATTCATCCAATATGGCATTGTTGTTTTTTATATCAGGATTGTCAAAATAAATTTGTTTTTTAACTCCTTCAGCATTTTGGAGAATCATATCCCATTCGCCCGGAATCTCAGGAGCATCTTTCATTTTGACTACCTCACAGGTTTTCTCCAGATAATCTACGGAAATATAAGCATCCCGCTGGAAAAATCTCGACTTGCGCATATTTTTTAGTGAAATTCGGCTGGATGTAATATTGGCAACGCAACCGTTTTCAAACACCAAACGGGCATTGGCAATATCCGGCGAATCACTGATAACCGCTACGCCGCTTGAGTGAACTTCTTTTACCTTTGATTTTACAACGCTTAGAATTGCATCTATGTCGTGAATCATCAGATCCAAAACCACCGGAACATCGGTTCCTCTCGGATTGAATTCCGCCAAACGATGCGTTTCGATAAACATGGGATTTTCTATCAAATCTTTTACCGCTAAAAAAGCCGGGTTGAAACGTTCAACATGACCGACTTGACCCTTTACGTTATATTTTTTGGCTAATTCGATTATTTCTTCGGCCTCCTGTACTGAATTAGCAATCGGTTTTTCCAAAAAGACATGCTTTCCTGCTTGAATGGCTAATTTGGCACATTCATAATGTGATAATGTGGGTGTGACAATATCCACTATATCCGAATTTTCAATTAATTCTTCAATGGAATCAAAGGACCGATAGCCTAATTCACTTTCTAATTTTTTTGAATTCTCAAAATTGGGATCATAAAAACCAATTAAATCTAATTTTTCTGATTGTTGGGCGAGTTTTAAATGTATTTTGCCTAAGTGACCAGCCCCTAAAACACCAATTTTCAACATGCGTAAAAATTTGAGTCTAAAATACAGAGATTCCCTTTAAAAATGCCCAATTTTGTGAAAAAATATACGCGAGGTGCTGGATGATTTTAAACACAAAGGAAAAAGAGAACAACTGATCAAAATATTGCGGGAAAAAGGGATAGAAGACGAATTGGTTTTGAGTGCCATGAGTCGGGTTCCCAGACATTTGTTTATGGATAGTGCTTTTGAGGAATTTGCTTATAAAGATCAAGCATTTCCCATTGCAGCCGGGCAAACGATTTCACATCCGTTTACTGTGGCCAAACAATCTTCTTTGTTAGGCATTCATAAAGGCGATAAGGTGCTGGAAGTAGGTACGGGCAGCGGATATCAAGCATCTGTTTTAGTTGAAATGGGCGCTGAGGTATATACGATAGAAAGACAAAAGGAGTTATTTGATTTCTCACAACGGGTTTTTAAAAAAATCAGAATCAAACCGAAATATGCTACTTATGGTGATGGATACAAAGGTCTTCCTTCTTTTGCTCCTTTTGATAAAATAATTGTGACAGCCGGTTCTTCTGTTATTCCCAAAACGCTTTTAAAGCAATTAAGCATTGGCGGAATAATGGTAATTCCAATTGGAAAGGAAAATCAAATGATGACGGTTTTTTTACGTGTCAGCGAAAAGGATTTTGAAAAAATGGAATTTGGGGATTGTCAGTTTGTTCCCATGTTGGAAAGGAGAGAGAAATGATTTATAGTATTAAGTATTAAGTATTAAGTATTAAGTATTAAGTATTAAGTATTAAGTATTAAGAGTTTAATAAAAATAGAAAAGCCACTATCACTAGTGGCTTTTCTGTTAAATATTTGAATACGAAATTATTGTTTCACAATTTCAATTCTT
>JBEBVY010000054.1:0-12853 GCA_040392505.1 Moheibacter lacus
CATACCCAACGAAAAAAGATCCGGTATACAACATAACCGAACCAATGGTTTTATTCGTTCTCGCTTTTTTAATTCTGTCAATAGCTTCTTGATTGGTGAAAACGTTTTGATATTCTTTGAATTTATATCCATGTCCGTCTTTGATAAAGAATTCTTTTGTACTCTTACCTAATTCAATTTTTCCTGTTTGGCTTTCTTCTACTTGAGCGAAACTCAAAGTTGAAATAAAAATCAGAGCAAATGCTAATTTTTTCATTTAATGTTAATTAATTTGATTGCGAATTTACAGTAAATTCTCATTTACAAAATTAGGCAACGTTACTTTTAACAAAGGTTCGTCTTCCATGGCACGTTTGATTGCAAAAATCGCTTCTTCATTTCTTGCCCAAGAACGACGCGCAATTCCATTGTTTACATCCCAATGCAACATTGATTTCAATCTTTGTTCGGCTTCTTGAGTTCCGTCCAACAACATTCCAAATCCGCCGTTGATCACTTCTCCCCATCCGACTCCGCCACCATTGTGGATCGAAACCCATGTCGCCCCACGGAAACTATCGCCAATGACGTTGTGAATCGCCATATCGGCTGTAAATTTCGAACCATCATAAATATTGGAGGTTTCGCGGAAAGGCGAATCCGTTCCCGAAACATCGTGATGGTCACGCCCCAAAACTACAGGCCCGATTTCGCCTCGGTTAATTGCATCGTTAAAGGCTTTGGCGATTTTAATTCGACCTTCCGCATCGGCATAGAGAATTCTCGCTTGCGAGCCTACGACCAATTTATTTTCTTGCGCTCCTTTGATCCAGGTGATGTTATCCTGCATTTGTTGCTGGATTTCCCGCGGAGAATTTTTCATGATTTCTTCTAAAACTTGACAAGCGATTTCGTCGGTTTTCTGTAAATCTTCCGGTTTTCCACTCGTACAAACCCATCGAAATGGTCCAAATCCATAATCAAAACACATTGGGCCCATGATGTCTTGCACATAACTCGGATACTTGAAATCGATTCCGTTTTCCGCCATCACATCTGCGCCGGCACGGCTTGCTTCCAACAAAAACGCATTTCCATAATCGAAGAAATAAGTTCCTTTGGCGGTGTGTTTATTGACTGCAGCCGCATGACGACGCAATGATTCTTGTACTTTTTCTTTGAATAATTCAGGATTTTCAGCCATCATTTGATTGGAATCTTCAAAACTTAATCCAACCGGATAATATCCACCCGCCCAAGGATTGTGCAAAGAAGTTTGGTCAGATCCTAAATCAACATAAACATCTTCTTCATCGAACTTTTCCCAAACCTCTACAATGTTTCCATCGTAAGCGATCGAAATCACTTCTTTCTTTTCTTTGGCTTCACGAACTCTTTTTACCAATTCATCCAAATCCGAAATCACTTCGTCCACCCAACCTTGTTCGTGGCGTTTCCAAGTCGCTGCCGGATTTACTTCTGCCGTAACCGAAACTACACCAGCAATGTTTCCGGCTTTCGGCTGTGCACCTGACATACCGCCCAATCCTGCCGTTAAAAAGAGCTTTCCGGCAGTTCCTTCACTTCGACTTGGCTCAGTGACCGAAATTTTGCGACAACCATTCAAAACCGTAATCGTCGTTCCATGCACGATTCCCTGCGGCCCGATGTACATATAACTTCCAGCGGTCATTTGTCCGTATTGGGAAACACCCAATGCATTCATTTTTTCCCAATCGTCGGGTTTGGAATAGTTAGGTATCACCATTCCATTGGTTACCACCACTCTTGGCGCATTTTTGTGCGATGGAAATAAGCCCATCGGATGGCCGGAATACATCACCAAAGTTTGTTCGTCTGTCATTTCCGACAAATATTTCATGGTCAAAAGATATTGTGCCCAATTCTGAAAAACCGCTCCGTTTCCACCGTAGGTGATCAATTCTTCCGGATGCTGCGCCACTGCCGGATCCAAATTGTTTTGAATCATCAACTGAATCGCTTTGGCTTGCTCAGAATTTCCCGGATATTCCCCAATCGGACGGGCATACATTTCATAATCCGGACGAAAACGATACATATAAATACGGCCGTATTTTTCCAGTTCTTCCTTAAATTCCGATATTAATTCCGCATGAAATTTCGGTTTGAAATAGCGCAAAGCGTTTTTCAGTGCCAGTTTCTTCTCCTCGTTCGATAAGATTTCTTTTCGCTTTGGTGCGTGGCTGAATTTGTCATTGAGCGGCTTCAATGATGGTAAACTATTAGGAATTCCTTGTTGTATTTGTTGTTGAAACTGTTCGGTTGTCATTTTTCTTTGTTTTTTTAAAAACCTTGTCAAGGTTTCAAACCCTTGACAAGGTTGAATTTTTTCTAAAATATCTATTCTAATTTTTTCATTCCGTTTTGAAAACCGTCAAGGTTAAATTCGTTAACTTAAAAATTCTTCTAAATCAATTTCTTTATGATGTGAAAATATAAAATTTTGTTTGTCTTCAAATAAATCCATGACTTCCTTTTGAAGGATAAAACTTTGCAAATTATTTAAAAACAAATTATAAATCGAATACTCATAATCTCTGAAATCATCCACCAACCCATGATTTTGGGGATTTCGGTGAATGTAGACAATAACATCTCTTAAATATTCTTCAGAAGTAATTTCTTTTCGCTTAAATGGAGATTCGATTAAAGGTCCATGTCGTCCATTTTCTTTATTAAAAGCTTGGGAATAGGAATTAAATATTCTGGAAAATTGTTTGGAAAAAATACTTTGTTGCGCATGTAATCCTCGCTCAGCCTTGTCAAGGGTCGAAACCTTGACAAGGCTCTTCCATTCTTTTTCAGATTTAATTCGAACTAAAAAATGAAAATGATTGGGCAATAAACAATAGGCATAAACCTCTGAAACCGGAACTAAATTTTCTTCCACTTTCTTAAGAAAAAACTCAAAATTTCGACTGGATTTAAAAATAAGCTCCCCATTTACCCCACGATTGTAAATGTGGTAAAATTTATCTGCTTCGATAGGTTGCCTTCTGATATCCACTTGAACTAAATTTTGTTGAATTGAACAACCTTGTCAAGGTTTCAAACCCTTGACAAGGTTAACTTCAATCATATTTTCGAAATAATTTCCTTTAATTCTTCACCTTGAATTAATTCAATAATAGAAATAATATCTTCACCAATCAATCGATCATCTTCCAATTTCGAAACTTTTTTTCGAACCAAATCAAATACTACTTCAATGACCGGACTTGATTTCAACGGTCTTCTGAATTCCAATCCCTGACAAGCATACATCAATTCAATCGCCAAAATTTTCTCCAGATTGTTCAATACCTGATTAAATTTTCTTCCCGATATGCTTCCCATCGAAACGTGGTCTTCCTGTCCCAAAGAAGTCGGAATGCTGTCCGCCGAAGCCGGGAAACACAAAGTCTTGTTCTCCGTGCATAATGCAGCCGAAGTATATTGCGGAATCATAAATCCGCTGTTCAATCCTGATTTTTCAGTCAACAACCTCGGCAATCCATGTTTGCCTTCGAGTAATAAATACTGCCTTCTATCCGAAATATTCCCCAATTCCGAAGCCGCCAAAGTCGCATAATCCAATACCATCGCCAGGGGCTGTCCATGAAAATTCCCTCCGCTGATCGCTGTTTGCTCATCCAAAACAATCGGATTATCGGTCACGGAATTCAATTCTATTTCCGCCATATCACGTAAATGCTTCCACGCATTTCGGGAAGCCCCGTGAACCTGCGGCATACAACGCAACGAATATGGGTCCTGAACCCTTGGGAAATCATGGTTTTCTATAATTTCAGAACCTCCCAGTAATTTCCGGATTCTTTGTGCAACGAGTTTTGTTCCTTCGTACGGACGAACTTCATGCAGTTCTGCCATAAACGGTGATTTCAATCCTGAATAGACTTCGAGACTCATCGTTCCGATGACGTCCGCCAAATCCAACAGGTATTTCATTTTGTCCAATCCGAAAACTGCATGCGCCAGAATAAATTGTGTTCCGTTGATCAGCCCCAAACCTTCTTTTGCCTGAAGCTCAATCGGCTCTAAACCATGTTCTTTCAAGACTTCTTTTGTTGGAACGGATTTGCCATTTTTCCAGACTTTTCCTTCGCCTATCAATGGCAGAAACAAATGAGAAAGCGGTGCCAAATCGCCTGAAGCACCTACCGAACCTTGTTCCGGCACAACCGGAATAATGTCTTTTTCGATGAATAATAAAATCCTTTCAAATGTTTCCATGGAAATTCCCGAAAATCCTTTTGCCAACGCATGAAGTTTTGCAATTAACATCAGTTTGGAAAGCTCTTTGGCAATCGGATTTCCCACGCCGACTGCATGGCTGATCAATAAGTTTTCCTGTAATTTCCGGGTTTCATCTTTGGAAATTTTCGTATCACAAAGCGGTCCAAATCCGGTATTGATGCCATATACCGTCTGTCCGGAATTCACTATCGCTTCTACATTGTTTTTGGAGCGGTTGATTTGTTCCCGACTTTTATCGGAAATAACGGCTTTGATTTTATTGTGTAAAATCTGAATGGAATCTTCTATGGTAAAATGGTCAACGCCATAAATCTTATTGTTCATCATTAAATTTTTGTGAATTCAAATATACAAATTTGCGGTAGAGCCGGATTATTATCTGTCTCTGCATTAATTCATCAGATAATGCCCTAAATATGATTCCTATTCGGTAAATTTGCCTTTTTATAAAAGGATTGAACATGTCAAATCAGGATTTATACGACGAAATGGGCGATGAGCATTTCTCATCCCATCACGATACTCCAATGAAAGAAAATGCCTTCGAATTGAGCAATGAAGAAAAAATTGCCAAAATCGAAGCCGATTTTAAAAACATTATGGACACTTTGGGACTGGATCTGACCGATGATAGTCTGAAAGGAACGCCCAAACGTGTAGCCAAAATGTTTGTCAATGAGATTTTCGGCGGATTGTATCCGGACAGAAAACCTAAAATGTCCACGTTTGAAAATAAATACAAATACAACCAAATGTTGGTGGAAAAAGATATCACGGTTTATTCGACTTGTGAGCATCATTTTCTACCCATCGTAGGGAAAGCGCATATCGGTTATATTTCCAAGGGAAAAGTAATCGGACTTTCCAAAATGAACCGGATCGTGGATTATTTTGCCAAACGCCCACAAGTTCAGGAAAGATTGACCATGCAAATCGTAAAAGCGATGCAGGATGCATTGGGAACGGCAGATGTGGCTTGTGTGATCGATGCCAAACACCTTTGTGTCAATTCACGTGGTATCCGCGACATTGACAGCAGCACCGTTACGGCAGAATTGGGCGGCGTTTTCAAAACTGACCCGACGACAAGAAGAGAATTCTTGCATTACATCGGTGTGCATACTAAGTTTAATGTTTAAGCCTCCCCCAACCCCTCCAAAGGAGGGGAGTTTAAAAGAATGATTTTGAAAATGAAGAATTCCATAGAAAGCCAAAATATAAAAATATCAAAGAATGTTAAAGATTTAACAGGTGTGATTTCATTGCCAAAAGACTTTTATTACAAAAAAGCAATTTCTGAATATTTATGGGAAAGGTATCTAAAATTAGATAATCGAAATCAATAGTTTATGCGACTAATAGTGGAAATAACAAGAGAGGATTATGCAGACTTCAATAAATTTCATTATATGAAGTATAATTTTAAAAAAC
The DNA here is from genome assembly GCA_040392505.1 of Moheibacter lacus. Taxonomy (GTDB): domain Bacteria; phylum Bacteroidota; class Bacteroidia; order Flavobacteriales; family Weeksellaceae; genus Moheibacter; species Moheibacter lacus_A. The sequence continues at coordinate 5,710 of JBEBVY010000054.1, forward strand.
ACATCGTTTTTTATTTAGTTTGTCTTGCAATTGTTTTATTCTTTTTTAATAGGAATGGTTTTGATTTATTTGCTACCATAATTTCTACTATTTTATACTTTTTATTATTTTATATTTCAATCTTAATGAGGTTTAAAAGTTTAAAAAAAATTCCTATGGAAAATGGAAGTTTTTTGGAAAAAACTGAATATCAATTCTTAGACAATAAAGTTTTATATAAAAGTGAAAAATCTGAAGGAAGCTACCATTGGTCATTAATTAAAACTTTTGAAGAAGGAACAAAAGCATATTATCTTTATATTGATAGGATTGTTGCAATTGTCATCCCTAAAAGAGTGTTCAAAAATGAGGAAGAAATGACTGCGTTCCAAAACTTAGTCAAAAGAAATATTCAAAAATAATTAACGCATAACCCACAACTCAAAAACGCATAACTCAAAATGATAAAAGAACACAACTTAAAAGTACATAATTCGCTGAGCGGCGAGAAAGAAACATTTGTTCCCATTCACAAAGACAGCATCGGGATGTATGTCTGTGGGCCGACGGTTTACAGCAATGTACATTTGGGAAATGTGCGTACGTTTTTGTCGTTTGATATGATTTATCGGTATCTAACTCATTTGGGATATAAAGTTCGTTATGTTCGAAACATCACGGATGCCGGACATTTGACCGATGATGGGAATGTGGAAAATGACCGTTTCGTGAAACAGTCCAAACTGGAAAAATTGGAACCGATGGAAATTGTTCAGAAATACACGGTCGATTTTCATCAGGTTCTGGAAACCTTTAATTTTCTTCCGCCTACGATTGAACCTACGGCCACAGGTCATATTTTGGAACAAATCGAATTGACCGAAAAACTGATTGAACTCGGATTTGCTTATGAGAGCAACGGCTCGGTTTATTTTGATGTGGAGGCCTACAACAAAAAAGGATTGAATTATGGCGAACTGAGCCGAAGAAACATAGAAGAACTCATCAACAACACGCGCGATCTGGATGGTCAGGATGAAAAGCGGAATCCGGTGGATTTTGCATTGTGGAAAAAAGCTTCGCCCAGCCATATCATGCGTTGGAATTCACCTTGGGGAGAAGGTTTTCCGGGTTGGCACCTGGAATGTACCGTCATGAGCACCAAATATTTAGGAGAAACTTTTGACATACACGGTGGTGGTATGGATTTGAAATTTCCGCACCACGAATGTGAAATCGCCCAAGCCAAAGCAGGACTTGGCCATGAACCCGTGAATTATTGGTTGCATGCCAATATGCTCACGATGAACGGACAGCGCATGAGCAAATCGACCGGAAATTATGTGTTGCCAATGGAATTGCTCAATGGTGAAAATGAATTTTTTGAAAAATCTTTCCATCCAAATGTGGTGCGATTCTGTTTTATGCAGGCGCATTATCGCAGTGTTTTGGATATTTCAAATGACGCGATGGTGGCGGCGGAAAAAGGATATCTGCGTTTGATGGATGCCATAAAAGTCTTAGAAAATTTAGAAGGCAACGATGCTTCCACTTTTGATGTGGACGAATGGTTAAATGATTGTTATGCTGCGATGGATGATGATTTCAACACGCCGATTCTGATTTCGCAGATATTTGAAGCCGTCAGAATCGTCAATGGCGTGAAAGCCGGAAACGAAAAATTGACTTCTGAGGATTTGGAAAAATTGAAGGAAGCGATGAATGCTTTTATTTTTGAGGTAATCGGGTTAAAACAAGAGGAAAATTCGTCTGACAGCCTTTCTAAATTGAACGGTGTGATGCAAATGCTCATCAAGATGCGGAATCAGGCGCGTGCCGACAAAAATTGGGCGTTATCTGACCAAATCCGTGATGAATTGTCCGAAATAGGCATACAACTCAAAGACGGAAAAGACGGTACGGAGTTTAGTTTGAATTAGGCTGATTTTCCTGAATTCATAAAAAATATCATAGTTGGTTTGCAATCAATTTGCTAACTTTCAAACATTCTAAAATTTAGCTTAAATGAAGACTATTTTAGTTCCTATTGACTCCAATAAAGAAGGGGATTTGGTGGCTCAAAAAGCGATAGAGATCGCACAGGCATTTGATACAAAAGTTCATTTGGTACATGTTACTTCTCTCAGTAAAGACGCCGTTCCGGCAGATGGAATCGAATACATCTCATCGGACAGTATTTCAGAATATGAAAAAGAAATGGATACTTTAAATGCTTTTAAGGTGAAATTTCAGGAAGCCGGACTTTTATGTGAAGTTCATCTCTTACAGGGATATCCGGACAAACAAATTCTGCGACTTGCAGAAAGCGTACATGCTGAATTGATTGTATTGGGATATATCAATCACAGCGCGCTTTACAAGACTTTTGTAGGAAGCGTTTCCAATGAGGTGGTGAAAGGGTCAAAAGTTCCCGTTCTGTTGATTCCCGCCCCTCAAAACAACTGATTCCGGGTTATAAAAAATTAAACAACCTTTCAAACTTAGTTTGAAAGGTTGTTTTGGTTACTCCTAACTGAAATCAGGTAGAAGAGATAGTTTAGATATAGTTAAAGTAAATTTTATATTCATGTAGAGAGAGGGACCCGGTCATGAAATAAATTTATTTTTTTATTTTCTGCTTGCTTTTCATTGGACTGTCTTTATAACAGATTCCCTTGTTTTAAAAGCAGTGCGAAAATCATAATTAAAAATCAGTTTGTCTCATTTTTAAAGTGTAGTTAGAGAGTAGTTCAAGCCGGCTACCCGGTCGGGTAGTAAGTAACTTACTGACAATCAAATATCTGAATTAAAAATTTGTTTTCTGTTGAATGAATTTCCGCTTTATTTTCAGTAACTGAACAGATACTTAAATGTGAAACTTATTTTGGCGTATAGTCAATCCTATTTTTTGCCTTTATGAAAGATTTATAATTTGAAAAGAAAAAAGGAAGAATGGGGAATTGTTTAAAAAGCTTACTTTTGGGAAATGTTTAAAATAATGGCAATTACTTGAATTAAAAAGTATCTGAAATTTTAAAACCCCATCCTACATACATGACCCAAAAACTTCTCTTTCTTTTTTTGTTTATATTTTCCATTCAGAGTTTCGGTAAACAATTTGATCCGGCAAAACTGAATGAAAAAATAGCTGAACTCAATAATCAACAAAAGTACGATGAGTCCATTAGGATTTTGGAAGACATCATCAACGAAAAATCTTCTACTTCCTACGAAATCTATTACGCCTATCTTCAAAAAGCCTTGACCTATAAACGGATCTTCAATTATACCGAAGTGATGGTTAATCTGGAAGAAGCAAAAAAATGGGGCAGCAAAGGGCCATATAAAAAAGAAGCTTTGAGCCGCATCAAAATTGAAGAGCTTTTCATTCATTTTGATACCCAGAAAATGGACGATGTGAAACGTCTTTTGACCGGAATTACAGAAGAAGACACCCAACATCTTGATTACCAATCCAAAGGATTTTATATAGGATTGTTGGGCGTAATGGATATGGTTGAAGGCCATCTGGAAGAAGCCGGCAAAAAATATGACGAAAGCATAGAAATACTGAAAGAGCACAGCCCAAAGGACTTGCCCAATATTTATCGGAAGAAAATTGCTTTGTATTCGCTTTTAGATGATGAAGAAAAAGCTTTGGAAGCTTATGATTTAGGGCTTCATTATGCAGAAAAATACGATTTAGGTGTCTATAAAATCGGGATTCATGAGGCGATGAGCAAATTTTATTATGACCGCGAGGATTATAAAACCGCCTTCCATTATCATTTAATTCGCGTAGAAGAATTCAATCGTTATAATGTCACCACGGCAAATGACAAACTAAAAGTTGTCGAAAGAGATTTGCTCAAAAAACGGAAAGACCTGGAAATCAGATATGAAAAAAACATTCGGATTTTCATGTTGGTCATCGTTGTGATTTTATTGGCTTTTTTATTGGTTTTGCTCAAATTTTTTAAAGTAAACCGCGAAAAACGAATCCTGGTAGAACGAGACAATGCCCGTATGCGGGAGGAATTGGAAAACTTGTCACAAGAAAAAAATGAAAAAGGTGAATCCAAATTGGATCTGAAAAAATACAATTTATCGGATCGGCAGATTGAAATCATCGAATTGGTCAAACAAGGAAAGACCAATAAAGAAATCGGAGCCGAACTCTTTATCTCGGAAAACACGGTCAAATATCATCTGAAAATCATCTACAATTTGATGAGAATTGATAACCGTTTTGAGTTGAAATAGAAATTACTTTAAAGATTTTCTTTTTTCAATGATATAATAAATCGGAATGCCCAATAGAATTATCAAAACACCCGGCCAGGTATAAGTCGTTTTGTAAATCAACAATCCTATACAAATAGTACTCGCCAAAATGATGTACAATGCCGGTAAAAACGGATATCCAAATGCCTTATAGCTTCTAGGATGATCCGGATGTGTCTTTCGTAAGATGAAAATTCCCAAAATCGTCAGCACATAGAAAATCAACACCGCCATGATCACATAGTCGAGCAAATCGCCGTATCTCCCGCTTAAACAAAGTGCCGAAGCCCAAACACATTGAATCCATAATCCGCGTGCCGGAACTTCAAACCGATTTAAATTGGCGGCTTTCGGAAAGAAAACGCCATCCTTTGCCATGGTGTGATAAACCCGTGCTCCGGACAAAATCAATCCGTTGTTACAGCCGAAAGTTGAAATCATTATCATCACCGCAATGATGACCGCTCCTTCTTTCCCAAAAATATTCAGAGCAGCTGCTACCGCAATTCTATCCTTTGGTGCATAAGCCATTTCTTCCATGGATAAAGTCGCAACATACATCAGATTCATCAGAATATAAATCACCGTCACAATCAAAACCCCAAAAAACAAACTCAAACCTATATTCCGCTGCGGATTTTTCATTTCTCCGGCGATAAAAGTCACATTGTTCCAGGCATCACTTGAAAATAAAGAGCCCACCATGGCCGAAACAATTCCGCCAAAAATCGCAGCACCAGCAATTTCCATCATTCCACCACCTTGCGGAAGCCATTTTACATTGTCCCAAGCCGAGGACCAGTTCGTTTCCCAAACCTCGGAATTAAAAGCAAAGAAAAGTCCGGCAATGATGAGTCCGGCGAGGGAAAGAATTTTAACAAGTGTCAATCCTGTCTGCATTAGTTTTCCGTTCTTAATTCCACGCGTATTTAACCAGGTCAGAAAAACAATAGATGAAATCGCCAATAGTTGTGCGGTACTGACTTTGAAAGTTGAGATGGAAAAAACAATATTGTCTTCGCTGAAAAAAGGAAAAATATACGAGGTAAATTTTGCAAAAGCCACACCCACTGCTGCAATCGTCCCGGTTTGAATGATCGCAAAAAGCCCCCAACCGTAAAGAAAAGCAACCAATTTCCCGTAAGCTTCACGCAGGTACACATATTGTCCGCCCGCTTTGGGAAACATGGACGAAAGTTCGCCATAACTCAAAGCCGCAATGAGCGTAATGAATCCGGTCAAAGCCCAAATGAAAATCAGCCAACCGGCACTTCCGACATTTCGGACTATATCTGAACTGACTATAAAAATTCCTGAACCGATCATAGACCCGGCTACAATCATGGTTCCATCAAGCAAGCCCAGCTCGCGTTTCATTTCCTGATTTGAATTATCGCTCATTTTTTCGTGGTTTTAGCGTCTATACTTTGTCAAATTTTAAGTGTTGCGAAAATAACTTTGACTAAGTTCCTCATGGTTACTATTTAATTTATATATCCTTGTTAAAATTGATCCAGAAAAGAACCCGGACAATCCTTAATTTATAATTTAAAATTTTTAATTTTCCTTTGCCAACTTACTGTTCCTGTAGCCATACAGGAAATAAATCACCAATCCCAGGACCATCCACACCACAAACCATTTCCAGCTTACCAGCGGAATTTCAATCATCATATACGAACACATCAAAACACCCATAATCGGGATAAATGAATAGTTTCGAATGAGCGTCAAAATCGAAATGATAAAAGCAAAAATCAGAAAAATGATGAATAAAACCTCTTCGGTACTCTCCAGATGAAATTCCGTAAAAGCCGCTATGGTTCTGTCTTTGAATATATAGATGAATAAGATATAGAGAACCGGAATGATCCATTTCCCGTTCAGATATGGGAGATGAAATCTTCCTCGCTCTTTCAGTTTGGGCGGAAGAAACAATACGCCGCCTGAAACCAGCATAAAGGCAAATAAGGTTCCGATGCTCGTCAAATCAGTCACCAAGTCGCTTTCAATAAACAAAGCACCGATTCCGACTATGATTCCCGTAACAATCGTTGCAAAGCCCGGTGTATGGTATTTCGGGTGAATTTCCCCAAATTTTTTGGGCAATAATCCATCGCGGCTCATCGACATCCAAATTCTCGGTTGACCGATTTGAAATACCAATAAAACCGAAGTTGTCGCCACTACTGCACTGATTGATACGATTTTTTCTATCCAAGGTGCTCTTTCTTCAAACACGAACGCCAAAGGATCGGTTACATTTTGGAAATGCGAATAATGTTCAATCCCGGTAAGCGTCAATGCGATTAAAATATACAATCCCGTACAAATCAGTAGCGAATAAATCATTCCGCGCGGCATATCACGTTGCGGGTCTTTGGTTTCTTCCGCCATGGTGGAAATCGCATCAAAGCCGATATACGCATAAAAAACCGCGGATACCCCTTTTAAAACTCCTTCAAATCCGTTAGGCAAAAAGGGTCGCCAATTGTTCGTGTCCACAAAAAATGCTCCGGCAACAATCACAAACAGAATCACTGCGACTTTGAAATACACCATGAAATTGGCTGATTTCTTACTTTCTTTGATCCCAATGTAAGCCAGCCAGGTTATCAGTGTCACAATGATAAATGCCGGTAAATTGAAAAATATTTTGGTGTCGCCAATCATGGGCGCACTATTGTAAGCATTGATCGCAAACTCATAGCTTTGGATTTGTTTCGCGGATAATTCTGCTCCCGAAGCCAAAGCCGTAGTGGATTCGGCAAAGGCGTTTTTGGCGGTCATCGGATCGATGATCATCCAATCGGGCAGATGGATATCGAAAAGATGCACCAATAAATTATTGAAATAACTGCTCCAGGAAATCGCCACTACG
>JBEBVY010000055.1:0-12834 GCA_040392505.1 Moheibacter lacus
TGAAACAGGGCGAAATCTGGGAAATGTATTTTGATCCGGTCAAAGGAAGCGAGCAGGGCGGAAGAATACCGGCGGTCATCGTCAGTGGAAATCTTTTGAATCAATATCTGGATGTGGTGATTGTTTGTCCTTTGACTACAAAAATCAAAAATTACAAAGGAAATCTTATCATTGAGCCAAATGCCGAAAATGGACTAGAAACGAAATCCGAAGTTTTGACTTTTCACATTCGTTCGGTAGAAAAAGACCGTTTGAAAAATAAGTTGGGAGAAATTCCTGTGAAAGATGTGGAATTTATCAAATCGACTTTGAACGATATATTAAGGTATTGATTAATTTTGCCTACATGGAATTCTACCCAATCATAAAAGCAGTTCACATCATTTTTGTGGTCAGTTATTTTGCCGGACTTTTTTACATCGTCCGACTTTTTATTTACCACACCGAAACCCAGGAAAAACCGGAAGCGGAACAATCGGTTTTGCGGAAACAATTCCGTTTCATGGAAGAACGACTTTGGAACATCATTACGGTGCCTGCTGGGATTTTGGTTTTGATAACCGGAATTACGATGCTGTTTCTGAATTCCGCATTGCTTTATCAGCCTTGGATGCACATCAAACTGACGGCGGTGATTTTGCTTCTCGGTTATCATCTCTGGAGCTGGCGAACGCTGAAAGAAATTCAGAAAGATCAATATAAAATGAAGTCCGTACGGTTGCGAATGATGAATGAAGTTGCGACTTTGTTGCTTTTCATCATTGTTTTTGCCGTGATTTTAAAAGGACTTTTTATGCAGTATTGGTACTGGATTTTGATTAGTTTTGTAGCCGTTGGCGTACTAATTATGCTGATTGTCCGTTTGGTGAACAGAAAGAAATGATAAAAATAACTTTGTGAACTTCGTGTAAAACCTTTGTGGACTTAGTGGTTATCCTTCGACAAGCTCAGGATGACATACCACAAAGAACACAAACCTGTCTGCCGACAGGCAGGGAAGTCACAAAGGTCACAAAGAATTAAATGAGTCAATGATAAAAATATTCAAAAAAGAACTCTCAAATTATTTCACCGGCTATATGGCCTACATCGTGGCTTCGGCTTTTATGCTGATTTGTACATTGTTTTTGTGGTTTTTTGACAATGAATTCAATATTTTCAACATCGGAACCGCGACTTTGAGCAGTTTCTTTTTCATTGCACCTTGGATATTGCTTTTCCTGATTCCGGCTTTGACGATGCGGACGATTGCGGAAGAAGAAAGCAGCGGAACTTTGCAATGGCTTTTTACGCAACCGATTAAAATTTGCGGAATTGTTTGGGGGAAATACCTTCCGGTCGTTGTGGTTTTGCTTTTCGCGCTGATTCCCACTTTACTATTTGTTTATACTTTGCAACAATTCATCGTCGATGCAGACCAATTGGATTTCGGAGCGATTTTCAGCGGATATTTGGGATTATTTTTGTTGGGAAGCAGCTTTGCTGCGATTGGATTGTTTACATCTTCGCTGACCAAAAATCAGGTTGCGGCCTATGTTTCGGCCATATTTTTATGCTTTGTATTGTTTTATGCATTTGAAAGTTTAGCGTCTTATAATTTATTGGGCGGAGCCGATTATTATGTACAGAAAATAGGGATGTATCAGCATTATCAGCAGATGCTGAAAGGGATTATTGACACAAGAGATTTGATTTATTTCATAGTAATCATTGCTTTGTTTTTGGTGTTGACGAATTATAATTTAGAAAGAAAAAAGTAAAAAGCGAAGTTCGAAGTTCGAAACTCGAATTTCGTAAAGCGATAAAAAATGAAAAAACAAACCCGAAATATAATTGGAATTCTGATTCTCCTTGTGGGAATTGCGGTTTTGTCCGAATTCGTTTTCAAGCGTTTTGACATGACACGTGATAAACGTTATACATTGACGGATTCTACACATGAAATTCTGAAAAAAATAGATAAACCACTCAAAATTAATGTTTTATTGGGTGGCGAATTGTCCGGAGATTATCGGACTTTAAAAAATGAAATTTCATTTCTTCTGGATGAATTTCGAAATATAAATCCATTTATTTCCTATCAATTTTTAAATCCTTCCAAAGATTTTACGGCAGCACAATTACAGGAAAACGGACTGGCGCCGGCACCGGTAAAAACCGATAAAGGCGTGCTGAATGTTTATCCGTATGCGCAATTGAAATACGATGGAAAAGAAGGCTGGATGGAAACTTTGGTCAATGATCCGGCTTTACCTTTTGAAGAATTGGCGTCTGCTTCCACCGAAAAACTCGAATATCTTTTCATGGATGATTTGCGGAAAATCACGCAAACCGAACGGAAAAACATTGGATTTCTGGTGCATCACGACGAATTAAGCCAAATCTATATGGACGGATTCGGACGTGCGTTGGCGGAGAATTACAACGTGGATGTGTACATTCAACCGATTCAGGATTCGACTTATACTTTGAAACAATCCGATTTAAAAGCATTGGAACATTTTGATGCCTTGATCGTTGCCAAACCAACTTTGCCATTTTCAGATTCCGACAAATTGGTTTTGGATCAATACATCATGAATGGTGGAAAGATGATGTTTTTAACCGAATCAGTCGATGCCGAAATGGACAGTATTTTCCGAAGCGGAAAAATCGTGGCATTTCCACGTGATTTGAAATTGAATGATTTCTTATTTAATTATGGAATCCGTATCATTCCGGCGGTGGTGAAAGATCTGGAATCGGCAAAAATCGTTTTGGCAGATGGTGAAACGACTTCCGGAAACGTCAGTTACAACACTTATGCCTGGCCTTATTTCGTTCGTGGATTTAAGGCAGATCCGAGTCCGATTACGGATGCGGTTAATTCTGTGAAGTTTGAATTTTCCAATCCGATTGAACTTTTGGAAAACCCCGATAGTGAACACACCGTTTTACTGGCAACTTCTCCCTATACGACTTTACAACCGTCAATGAGCCTGGTGGAACTGAGTGAAGTCGATGAAATCAATCCGGAGGAATACGAAATGGGACGCATTCCTTTGGCAGTTTTGGCAGAAGGAAATTTCAAATCCATGTATGCTGCACGTTATGAACGAAATGAAATTCCCGATTTCAAAGCGGAGACAACCAACGGGAAACTCATTGTGGTGTCAGACGGTGATGTAGCCAAAAATCATGTACTGATGGGCAAACCGATGCGTTTGGGAGAAGATAAATTCTCACTTCGCCCCGACAATCCCAGACAGCGCCCTGTTACCTATGACAACCAGAATTTCCTGTTGAACTGTGTGGATTATCTTTTGGGAGAAACGGATTTCCTCAATCTTAAAAACCGAAAACTGGAAATCCCTACTTTGAACGAAACCAAAGTAAAACTGGACAAATCAAAATGGCAAATGTGGAATTTGATAATTCCGACTGTGATGATATGGCTAATTGGTTTGGGAATGATTTGGTGGCGGAAGAGGAGGTTTGCTCAAAATTGATTATGAATTATTTTAATTTAGATAATCCAAATAAACTTAAAACTGAATTGATTGATTTATCAAACTTAAATGAAAAATCAATATTAAAACTTATAGAAAAAATAATTCCCGGAAAACCTGAAAATTTTCAATGTAAATTATTTCTAATTACTTCAGATAAAGAAATTTTAGTTAATGAAATAATTAATTTTATTCAGTTAGATTTACAATCAATTAAAGAGGAATTTGATTTTGAAGAATTTGAAATTGAATATTTTTTCAGTTTATATAACCCGGTTACGCAAATGGCATCTTTTTCCTGTGAATTGAAAAGAAAATCTGGTGGTGGAATTATTTATGACATTGTAAGAGTTTTTATGAATGAAAATGAATATTATCTATTAACCACATAAAATCAATACTCAATCTTCTTCTGGTAAAATTCATCCTTTTGGAGATTTCTTTCCACCGGATATTTTTCCGTAAAACAACCAAAACAATGATCAGTGGAACCCAGAATTTCAATCAGGTTGGCAACAGATAAAAAGTCCAAACTATCCACACCTAAATATTGAGTCAATTCTTTTTGGGTCATATTGGCCGAAATCAAATCCTTTTTCGTCGGCATATCGATTCCCAGGAAACAAGGTGCAATGATCGGTGGTGAAGCACTTCTAAAGTGAATTTCTTTGGCTCCTGCTTCTTTCAGGATTTTGATCAACAATTTACTCGTTGTTCCACGCACAATCGAATCATCCAGAATCACAAGGCGTTTTCCTTTTATCTTATTGGCAATCGGGTTCAACTTCAGGTTCACGATGCGTTCACGCATTTCCTGCGAAGGAACGATAAACGAACGGCTCATATAACGGTTTTTAACCAAAATCGGTTCAAACGGAATACCCGAAGCAATGGAAAATCCAATGGCGGAAGGAACGCCCGAATCCGGAACACCGATCACGACATCGGCATCGACAGGTGATTGTTCGTATAGTTTTTTACCGCTTTCCACGCGCAAATCATAGATGTCCGTTCCCTGAATGTTCGAGTCGGGACGCGCAAAATAAATATATTCGAAAGCGCAAATCCGATTTTTGGAAGGTTGATCCAAAGGATAGGAGTGAAGCCCGTTTTCATCGGCCACCACAATTTCTCCGGGTTCTACATCGCGTAAGAATTTTGCTCCGACGGCGTCCAAAGCACAGGTCTCAGAACTAAAAACATAAGTGTCATCCCCGATTTTCCCGATGGATAACGGCCGGATTCCATTTGGATCACGAAAGGCAGCCAAAGAGTTTTTGGTCAGCAATAAAACCGAATAAGCTCCTCTGATGTCTTTCAGTCCTTTTTGAATGGCTTCCTGAACGGTTAAATTGGAATGTTTTTGAATGGAACGTAGAATTACTTCGGTATCGGAAGTCGCCAAAAAGGGCAATCCTTCTTTGATCAATTCCTCTTTTAATTCGTCGGTTTCAATCACATTCCCATTATGCGCAATCGAAAAATGCGGTTTCCCGAAGTAGTTGACTGCATATAGCGGTTGTATATTTTTAGAACTTCCGCCGCCGGCAGTTGTATATCGGGTATGGCCAATCGCCGCATTTCCCTGAAATTCTTCGATTTCCTCGATTTGTTTAAAAACATCCAGCACCAATCCGGTGGATTTATAGGTTTTGATAACGCTGTCTTTCAAAACCGAAACACCCGCTGCTTCTTGTCCGCGGTGCTGCAGTGCAAACATCCCGAACTGCGCCAAAGAAAATGTGTCGATGTTGTTGGGCGAATAAATCCCGAAGATTCCGCACTCCTCTTCCATGCTGTCCAAAGTATCTTTGAAAGCGGTTTTAAGAAAGTTTCTTTGGTAAAAATTATTTTTAGACATTAGATTACAGACATTAGATGTTAGACTTTAAATTTTTCTGAAAGGCATAATTCATCTTTTGAATTTCTTTCAGATTTTCGATGACAGGTTTGACTTTTGACTCTTCTGTTAGATTTAATTCATAACATAAAATAAGTTGGGTTAACAGTTCAAATGAAGACCCTTGGGCAATACCTAAAAAATGCAAAAATTCTTTATCTGAATTTCTTCCGGCTCCTTCTGCAATATTGGAAGGAATTGAAACAACAGAACGTTTGATTTGATTAATTAATCCAAATTTTTCATCGTTTGGTAATTCTGTACAAAGTAAATACACAGATTTAGTAAGGTCTATTGCTTTTTTCCAAACGATAATTTCTTGTAGATTATGCATATAAATCTAATGTCTTTTGTCTAATTTCTAATGTCTCCAAGAGCGACTTGAAGTCTGTTATATACTTCATGATAAGCTTCTGAAACTTCTCCTAAATCTCTTCTGAATCGGTCTTTGTCCAATTTTTTCAGGGTATCCTTGTCCCACAAACGACAAGTATCCGGGCTGATTTCATCGGCCAAAATGATATTTCCTTCAGCATCTTTTCCGAATTCGATTTTGAAATCGATCAGAATTAAATTGGCCTTCAGGAACAATTCTTTCAAAGCCTCATTGATTTTATCGGTCAGTTCATACATGAATTTTAATTCTTCATAAGTCGCTGCACCCAATAAAACCGCATGATGATCATTGATCAACGGATCGCCCAATTCGTCTTTTTTATAACAAATATCGAAAATGGTAACCGGTGATTTGGCACCTTCTTCCAGTCCTAATCTTTGTGCCATGCTTCCGGCAACATAATTGCGAACCACCATTTCCAACGGAATGATATCCACTTTTTTGACCAATTGCTCACGCTCGTTCAAGGTTTCGATATAATGTGTCGGAATTCCTTTTTCGATCAGGTAATTAAAAATCAAAGTCGAAATTTTATTGTTCATTTCTCCTTTGTCCGCAACGGTTCCGCGCTTTTGAGCGTTAAATGCTGTCGCATCGTCTTTGTAATATACGATCACCAAATTCGGGTCTTCTGTGCTGTAAACCTGTTTGGCTTTTCCCTCGTAGATGAAATCTTTTTTTGTGTGGTTCATTTTATTTTTTATTAGATATAAGACAATAGACGCAAGACATTAGATTTATCAAATCAAAGATTTGATTTTAAATTTTTCTGAAATGTGTAATTCATTTTTTAAGACATTAGAATTAAGATGTTAGACACAAGATATTGAGCGATTTTTTTTAAATCTAAGATCTAATGTCTAAAGTCTATTATCTAAAATAGTTCACTCCATTTTTAAAAATGTTCATATAATCAATTCCCGGAATATTCTGGAAAAGCCCTTCTTCGTACCGCTCCGGATGTCCCATTCGCCCGAAAACCTTTCCGCAAGGACTTGTAATTCCTTCAATTCCCATGACAGAACCATTAGGATTATACGGCATTTCATTCGCTGTATTTCCATCTAAATCAATGAATTGCGTTGCAATTTGATTTTGTTCAAACAATTTACGCAAATTTTCTTCATCCGCCATAAATCGTCCTTCTCCATGCGAAACCGGAATCCAATATTCATTTCCATTCATTCCTTTTAACCAAGGCGAATGTGAATCATTCACTTTTACTTTGGCCAATTGAGCAATGTGCCGCCCGATTTCATTAAAAGTAAGCGTAGGCGTATCTTCTTCCAGTTCTCTGATTTCGCCATAAGGCAACAATCCCGATTTGATCAATCCCTGGAATCCGTTGCAAATTCCCAAAACCAATCCGTCGCGTTCCAATAATCTATGGACGCTTTCTTTGATGCGTTCGTTTCGTAAAACTGTCGCGATGAATTTTCCCGATCCGTCCGGTTCGTCGGCAGCTGAAAATCCACCCGGAATAAACAAGATTTGCGAATTGTCAATCGCTTTTGCATAAGCTTCAACCGTTTCTTCAATGTCTTTTTCCGAAAGGTTTTTGAACACGATAATTTTTGTTTCGGCACCCTCTTTTCGGAAAGCTTTTGCGCTGTCGTATTCTGAATTCGTTCCCGGAAATGCAGGGATGAAAACGCGCGGTTGCGCAAGTTTGAGGTTTGGGGCCTCAAGCTTCAAGTTAAAATTTTGCTTTGCAAAATTTGTCTTAATACCTGCTTCTTGATACTTGATACTTTTTTCAGGAAATAGCTCCGCAAACGTACTTTTCCAAGCCGATTTTGCTTCCGAAATGGAGATTTTTATGGAGCCGCTGAGCGAGTTCGACGCGAAATTCAATTCCGACGATGAATTTGTTTTTCCTAAATGATGGTAATTCCCTTGAATTTCAAATGGAATATTCAAATTTTCGGTGTGCTCAATGATAATGGAAGCCGGATCATATTTCATTAAATCCAAATCGGAATTGATTTCGAAGCCGATTTCATTTCCGAACGCCATCAGCGTCAATGTTTCAGCAATACCGCCGAATTTGACAGTTGAAGCAGAAAGAATATGGGCATTATTGGATTGAATACAGTCAAAAATTTGTTTCAAATTCACTTCATCCAGAAGATAATCCGAAGTTAAATTCGGAATGAAAACCGATAAGTTGGAATTTGTTTTTTGTAAAGTTGAAGACTTAATTTTACAGGATTTATTCGGAGCTACCGCAAAGGAAATCAAAGTAGGAGGGACGTCAATGTCCTGATAGCTTCCGCTCATGCTGTCTTTCCCGCCAATCGCCGGAATTTCCAATTGTTTTTGGGCTTCAATCGAGCCCAATAAAGCCGCGAAAGGTTTTCCCCAACGTTCGGCCTCATCTCTTAATCGTTCAAAATATTCCTGAAAAGTCAATCGGATTTCTGCATAATTTCCTCCGCCAGCCACGATTTTTGCAACCGAATCCATCACGGCATAATAAGCACCATGATAAGGCGACCATTTTGAAATCGTTGGATTGTATCCAAAACTCGCCATGGAAACGGAATTCGTAAATCCGTCTGTTGGGAATTTCTGAACGCTGATGTCTTCAGGTGAATCCATGGTCTTTCCACCAAACGCATTCAGGATCGTGCTTCTTCCGATATTGTTATCAAACATTTCCACCATTCCTTTTTGGGAAGTGTGGTTCAATTCTTTTAAAAGCTGAATGAAATTTTCTTTTGAAAATTCTTTTGAAGCAAAGGGATTCAGGTTTTCGCCCTGCCTTCCGTCAGGCATGGCATTTTCAATTGTTGCTTGGGCTTGTTTGCGAACGCCGTTGGTATCGAGGAATTTACGATCCAATTCGACAATTTTATCGCCTTTCCACCACATCGTCATCACGTCATTGTCCGTAACATCGGCAACAACGGTGGCTTCTAAATTTTCAATTTGTGCAAACTCAATAAATTTTGCGGCGTCTTTTTCTTCCACCACCACCGCCATCCGTTCTTGTGATTCAGACAGGGCGAGTTCCGTTCCGTTTAAGCCGGTGTATTTGAGTGGTAGTGTGTCTAAATTGATATTTACGCCTCTTGCGATTTCTCCAATCGCGACCGAAACTCCCCCCGCACCAAAATCATTGCATTTTTTGATGAGTGCTAAAACTTCTTTATTTCTGAACAATCGTTGAATTTTTCTCTCTACGATTGCATTTCCTTTTTGTACTTCCGAACTTAATTCCTCTAATTTTTGTCCGTCATGCGTTTTGGATGAACCCGTTGCGCCACCGACTCCGTCGCGCCCGGTGCGCCCACCCAGCAAAATAACTTTGTCTCCGGCAATTGGTTCTTCTCTTCGAACCCAGTCTTTTTTTACGGCTCCGGCAACGAAACCGACTTCCATGCGTTTGGCTTTGTAACCTTCATCGTAAATCTCCTTCACAAAAGTCGTTGCCAAACCGATTTGATTCCCATAGGAACTGTATCCGTTTGCGGCTTCTTTGGTAATTTTTCGTTGTGGTAATTTGCCCGGAAGCGTATCTTCTATTTTTTCCAATGGATTGGCAGAACCTGTTACACGCATCGCTTGGAAAACATAAGCACGTCCTGACAATGGGTCACGGATTGCACCGCCCACACAAGTCGAAGCGCCACCAAATGGTTCTACTTCGGTCGGATGGTTATGGGTTTCATTTTTGAATTGCAACAGCCATTCTTCTTCCACACCATCCACATCGATCGGAACGACGATGGAGCAGGCATTGATTTCTTCCGAAATATCGATGTTATTGACTTTACCGGTTTTGCTCAAATATTTCCCCATAATCGTCGCCAGATCCATCATGCGGATGGGTTTGGTGATATTGAGTTCCTGACGCAGTATCAGATAATAATCAAAGGTTCGTTGTAAAGTTTCTTTGAATTGGTTTTCAAATTTGATATCGGTGATTTCCGTTTCAAAAGTCGTGTGGCGGCAATGGTCTGACCAATAGGTATCTAAAACTTTTAGTTCCGTTTCGGTTGGATTTCGTTGGATGGATTGAAAATGTTGCTGGATGAATTCCAGATCGTCCATTCCCATTGAAAAGCCAAAGTCATTATGTAAATTTTCTAATTGATTGGAATCAAAATGGATGAATCCTTCAACCGTCAAAACGGGTTTAATTTCAGTTTTTTCACTGATTTTTAATTCACCTAAATCCTTTTCACGGGATTCGATCGGATTGATCAGGTATTTTTTGACTTTTTCCAATTCGGAATCAGAAATTCCTTCAAAAACATATAAATACCCCGATTTGACTTCCGGTTCCCGAAATCCGAGCAGGTGTAAACACTGGTCGGCCGAATCGGCCCTTTGGTCGTATTGGCCGGGGAGAGGTTCAGAGGCGAAGTTCGAAGTTCGATCCCGAAACTTCGGGACGAAATTCGCTAAAATTTCTTCGAAATCTTGATAAACAATGTCGGTCACAGGATCGGCAAAGACTTCATAAAGAGAGTTTTGAAGTTGTTCTTCGGTGATATTGAAAAGGTCATAAATGACAAAAACCTTGCACGAAATTCCGCTGACAAGGTTTTGTAGTTCTTTGGTGACTTTCCGGCTGTGAATGTCGAACTGAGATTTTTTTTGAATAAAAATTCGTTTATTCATATAGATTTTAATTCTTTTTAAATCACAAATGAAGTAAACGAAATGAATTCATAAACTTCATCTGTAGTGGAAAATTAATGGTTTTCCGTAGAAACGCCCGGCCTTATCCCGGGTTTATACAGTTGAAATTGGCCATTTTTTGAATGGTGAATTCTATCTGGCAAATCATAAAAATAAAATTCAACCAGATGAATTTTTAACTTTAAAAACAAGCGACAAAGTTACGTAAATTATTTTGTTTTTTAAAGGCATTTTTTCACCAATTTATCTGCTAAAATCAAGCTATTTTTCTGCTAAACTTTGAATGGCATTAATCAGAATTTCTTTTTCTACTATTGCGACTTTTTCTTGTAGATCAACTACTTTATCTGTTTTTTCTATTTCAAATTCGCCTTGTAAAATGATTTCGCCTTCATCAATTCCCGAATTCACAAAATGAACCGTAGCCCCCGATTTTGTGTCACCCGATTCGAAAACCGCCTGATGCACCTTTGCGCCATACATGCCTTTGCCTCCGTATTTGGGCAACAAAGCCGGATGAATATTGATGATTTTATTTTTCCATTTCTCGGTAAATTCCGGCGTTAGGATGGAAAGAAATCCGGCCAGAACAATCAGGTCGATGTTTTCTCCCTCCAGATTATGGTCAGCATCCTCCGAAAAGCTTTTCCGGTCTTCCAGCAAATAAGTCGGAATATCCATATCCAAGGCTCTTTCTACGGCGTAACAATTGCGGTCGGCCATGACCATGGCAATTTCCACGTTGGGAAGACGGCCGTCCTGAACGGCATCTATGATATTCTGTAAATTGCTTCCCGAGCCGGAAACGAATACGGCGATTTTCATATTTTGTATAATCTAATTTTCTGGGTGGTAAAGATAAGGCTTCTGTATGAAGTTAGAACGCAAGACTTGATGAATTTCCTTTGAATAATTGATCCGTTTATTTTTGGGATTTGCTTTAGAATTATTTAATACTTGGTAAAATGAAGAATCCGAAACCGTAGGGAGGTTGTTGGTAACATCGGGCAAAAATGCTCAACCTTATCATTTAGCTGATAAACTTTTCCGCCTAGGCTACTTGTACGGCTAAACCAATGGACTGGATTTAAATTATTTGAAATTATATCAAATTTCCGTATTATCTTTAAGGCACTATCGAAAACTTTTAAGACATGGTAAACATCGATTCCAAACAAAACTTCCAAGGCAATGACCGTTTGCTCTTTGGGATGATTTTCGGCGTATTGGCTTTTTGGCTATTCGCCCAAACTACATTGAACATAGCACCGGTAATGGCTGCTGACTTGGGTGTGGAAAATAATGTGATGAATATCGCCGTTTCCATTACCGCTTTGTTTTCCGGAATTTTTATTGTGGTTATCGGTAACCTCGCGGACCGTTGGGGTAGGGTACGCACTGTTCAGATGGGATTTGTATTCAGCATCATCGGTTCTTTGCTCGTGGGGCTGACCCCTTCGGGTAAAATGGCAGAAATCTTTTTAATGGCGGGAAGAATTTTTCAGGCGCTTTCAGGCGCATTCATCATGCCGGCGAGTCTCGCATTGGTCAAAGCTTATTGGGACGGCGCAGGACGCCAAAGAGCCATCAGTCTTTGGTCCATCGGTTCTTGGGGAGGATCGGGTTTTGCCGCCTTATTTGGAGGATTGATGGCCGCCAATGTCGGTTGGCGTTGGATATTTTTTGGTGCGGTCGCCCTTTCTATCTTCGGATTATGGATGATGCGCGGAACTCCCGAAAGCAAAGCACCGCAACAGGGCAAATACAAATTCGACTTCGCAGGGATTTTCACTTTTATGGTCATGATGGTCGGCTTTCAGGTCGTTGCCACCCAAGGCAGTAATCTCGGCTGGAGCAGCCCGATTACCTTAGGGATTTTGGCCGTCAGTATCCTCGCAACTGTGGTTTTTATCAGGATGGGCAAGCGAAATCCGGACAGCTTTATCGATTTCAAATTATTCAAAAACATGACTTACACAGGCGCGACCATTTCCAATTTTCTATTGAACGCAACCGCAGGAATCCTGATCGTGGCCATGACTTTAACCCAATTAGGCGGGAATTTAACTGCGCAGGAAGCAGGGATGTTGACTTTGGGGTATGCGATTGCAATTGTCGCCTTTATCCGAGTGGGTGAGAAGCTCCTCAGAAAATTCGGGCCACGAAAACCTATGATTTGGGGTTCAATCATTGTGGTAATGGCTATTTTATTGTTGATGCCTACCCATTTTTTATAGATTCTTACAAATTGATGGTGGTCATCGCCTTCACCTTGTTCGGTCTCGGTCTGGCATTTTACGCCACACCTTCAACAGATGCGGCCTTGTCGGCTTTGCCGGATGATCAGATCGGTAGCGGTTCGGGTATTTATAAAATGGCTTCTTCTTTGGGAGCCTCCT
>JBEBVY010000056.1:0-12811 GCA_040392505.1 Moheibacter lacus
ATATTTGGTGATGGCGCAAACCGATCCTGAAAAAGGCCACAAAGGAATCAATTGCCTGATCGTGGAAAAAGGAATGGAAGGTTTCCAAGTAGGTTTGAAAGAAAATAAACTGGGAATTCGAGGTTCCGATACGCATTCTTTGATGTTTACGGATGTGAAAGTTCCCAAAGAAAACCGAATCGGTGAGGACGGATTTGGATTTACCTTTGCGATGAAAACCTTGTCCGGCGGACGAATCGGAATTGCATCTCAAGCACTTGGAATCGCAAGCGGTGCTTATGAATTGGCGCTAAAATATTCAAAAGAAAGAAAAGCATTTGGAAAAGAAATTTCCCAGCATCAGGCGATTGCATTTAAATTGGCCGATATGGCGACCAACATCGATGCAGCAAGACATCTTTGTTTACATGCGGCATGGTTGAAAGACCAAAAACAAAACTTTGACAAAGAAGGTGCGATGGCCAAATTATTTGCCTCCAAAACCGCGATGGACGTTACGGTGGAAGCAGTTCAAATCCACGGCGGATACGGTTATGTGAAAGAATACCACGTAGAAAGATTAATGCGTGATGCCAAAATTACACAGATTTATGAAGGAACTTCCGAAATCCAGAAAATCGTGATTTCGAGATCGGTTTTAAAGGATTAAATTGAAAATTAATCAATAATTCAATCCTGTCAAGTTTCAAAATTTGACAGGATTTTTTAATTATAACAACCCAAACTGCTCAAAATGATGCGCAAAATGTTTAGAGTGAAAGGTTTTCCATTCGTCGTAATTCAACCAATTCAAAACAGGATGTAATGTTTTTTGATCCGGGTTTTCAGCAAAATACGAATGAAAATCATCGATTTCCGAAATCAGTTTGTCATTGGCAGTTTCCAGACTTTCATAGCGAAGCGGTAAAGGTTTGTCTTCCGGAATTCCTTTAACTTTTACACCTTTTGGAAATTTCATATCGGTATAAATCAATTGTTGTTTAAAAGTTTCGGCCGATTCTTCACTTCTGGAAAGCGGAACCTGTAGTTTTCCGGTCGATATTTTCATCAGCAGAATCAAGTGTTCCACCATGTGCTGCGCCGTCATCACACCAAAATTAGCTTCAGTTTCCGGTGTCAGTTTTTTTAAATGAGGAAGAATATCGTTTTTGGATCTAAAGTTTAGCATCGTAAATTTTTTTCAAATGGAAATGTACAAATAAAGCCGTATTTTCATCCAAAATTTAAAAAATGTTTGACGAGCTTTTGAACTATTTTGAAGAAAAATCAGTAGAGATAACCCCGGAGATCAAAAAATTGATAGACGAGCGTTTGATTCGCCAAAACGTCAAGAAAAATGAAATCATTTTGCGTCCGGGTGAAGCTTGTCATCATACTTTTTTTGTGGCCAAAGGACTCTTGCGCGCCTATACGATTGACGAGGGCGGGAAGGAACATATCTTACAATTCGCACCTGAAAACTGGTTGATTTCAGACCGGTCGAGTGTTTTGTTTAACGGGGTTTCGGAACAATTCATAGAAGCTGTCGAAGATTCGGAAATCATCTTGATCGAATCCGGATTTTTTGAGAAATTGTCAGAGTTGAGTCTCAGTTTTCAACGGTTCAATATGCTGGCATTGAACAATCACATTCGCCATTTGCACAAACGCATCAATTTGTTAATCAGCGCATCGGCAGAAGTCCGCTATATGGATTTCATCAAATTATACCCCGATATTTTATTGCGCGTTCCCCAATTGATGGTAGCTTCGTATCTCGGAATCACACCGGAATCCCTGAGTCGCGTCCGAAAAGAATTGGCACGAAAAAACTTTAAACCCAATTGATTTCATTTTTAAACTTAATGGTCTTTTTTGAATAAAATGAGGGTTTAATTGAAAGAAAATCAATAAACTACGTTCTTATCCTACATCAATTCACAGCTTCTCTGTATCCGGTAACTTTGTACTACAAATAAGAGAAATCATGAGAAATTTAGAAGTTTTGGTGGTGAATCCATTGCTTGAAACGGCTAAAGTTTTAAACTGGAAAGTGATCACAACAAAAAATGTAGATGCTGCAATTGAAAAAATCCAAACATCGGCTTTTAAAGTTTTAGCGATTCATCATTCGATAGATGAATTGGAGAAAGCGAGGTTGAAAAAGTTAAGCTCAATTTTGGATGCCGATTTGGTGGTAATAGAATTTGAAAATTCACAAGATTTGGATCGAATGGTCAATGAGAATTATTGGAAAACAAAAAAGTATCATACCAATACCGTGTACCACGATAATTCATTTGGATTGGAATTAAATGATTTTATGAAATTGAAATAAAACAGAAAAGATGAAAACAAAAAGCATAGAAAAAATAACAAAACCGGGTATGCCCCATTTCGTAGGAGACGGTTTTAGGGTACATAATTTTATTCCGGGGACTGAGACCATGCAACGCATGGATCCGTTTATCTTGTTGGATTATAATTCCAAATACAGTTTTCCGCCATCGGAAATCCCAAAAGGAGTAGGCGTACATCCTCACAAAGGATTTGAAACTGTCACCATTGCATACAAAGGCAGAATTGAACACGGGGACAGTTCCGGTGGAGGAGGCGTAATCGGCGAGGGCGATGTTCAGTGGATGACGGCAGCTTCCGGTGTGCTTCACAAAGAATTTCATGAAACCGAATGGAGCAAAAACGGAGGCGAATTTCAAATGGTTCAGTTATGGGTCAATTTGCCGGCTACCGATAAAAAAGGCCCTGCAAAATACCAGGCCATATCCAAAAATGACATCAAGAAAGTAGAATTGAGTGGAAATCGGGGAGATGTGAAAATAATCGCCGGGGAGTTCGACGGTCAAAAAGGACCAGCCAGTACCTTTACACCGATTCATTTGTACAATGTGGAGTTGAAAGCAGGAGCCAAACTGGATTTGGATTTTCCGGCAAATTACACTACCGCGATGGTGGTCATAAAGGGTGATGCTAAAATCAACGGAACCGAATTTTTACAGGATCATTTTGCACTGATGGCCAATGATGGTGAAAATTTCACGATTGAAGCAACTACAGATACCATTATTTTGGTGATGAGTGGTGAGCCGATTCATGAGTCGATTGCTGCGCAAGGGCCATTTGTGATGAATACCCGTGAAGAATTGATCCAGGCTTTTGAAGATTTCAATTTGGGGAAATTTGGATATTTGGAAGACTAAATCAGGTTGAATGTTTAATTCCTAATATTGCTTAAATTTGGAGTGAGGCATTCAACTTTTCATTTAGAATTCATAAAAAAATTATCAAAATGCAATCCAACGTAGGTTTAATTTTAGAAGAAAGAACCGCCGATATCGGCAATTTTCTGGTTGGCAGACTGCTTCCTTTCCGGGAAAAAAGAGCGGTTGGTCCGTTTGTTTTCATTGATCACATGGGTCCCACTTGTATGATGGAGTATGAGAATTTTGATGTTCCGCCTCATCCGCACATAGGACTTTCTACCCTGACTTATTTACTTGACGGTGCCATTTTTCATCGGGATTCGATGGGAAATGCAATAGAAATAAAGCCGGGTGAAGTCAATTGGATGACTGCCGGAAAAGGCGTGGTACATTCGGAACGCACACCGGAATATCTGCGGAAAGAGGATAAATTTTTGCATGGATTTCAAATTTGGATAGGACTTCCAAAAGAATTGGAAAAAGACGAACCGAGTTTTCACCACATTGATAAAGAAGGTATTCCGGTTTGGGAAGAAAACGGGATTCAGTTCAAATTAATCGCAGGAGAACTGACCGATATAAAATCCCCGGTTCCGGTTCATAGTCCTTTGTATTTTTTGGAAATTAAAACAAAAGAATCACAAAAAATAGATATTGGCCATCGATTATTTGGCGAAGTCGGGATGTATGTTTTGGATGGGACGGTAAAAATAGAGGGAAATGATTATGGTTCCAAACAATTGCTGATAGCAAAAAATGCCAGTCTTTGCGAATTTGAAACCAATGGTGAAACAACTTTATTTCTTTTCGGGGGCGAACCTTTTCCGGAAGAACGGTTTATGTTTTGGAATTTTGTAAATTCCGACAAAGAAATTCTGGAAGAGGCCAAAAGAAATTGGCGGGAACAAAACCTGGAAGCTTTTCCGAAAGTTCCCGGGGATGAAGATGAATTTGTTCCTTTTCCGATTAAGAAAATCGAAAAATAATTCAAATGAAAATATTGGCCTTTGCAGGAAGCACTTCTTCCACATCAAGAAACCGGGAATTGGTAAAATTCGTGTTGAGAAGTTTCAAAAAAGATGAAATCAATCTCATCGATTTAAACGACTATGAAATGCCGATTTTTTCTGTTGACCGGGAGAAAAATGGTTATCCGGAAGAAGCTCGCAAATTCTTAAAAGACATAGCAACTTGTGATGTTATCATTTGTTCATTGGCTGAACATAATCGGATTTATTCGGCAGCTTTTAAAAATATCTTGGATTGGGCTTCGCGAATTGAGGTAAAGGTTTGGCAGGAGAGACCGATGTTTTTAATGACGACTTCACCGGGAGGATATGGTGGAGGAAATGTGATGGAGCACGCAAAAAGGTATTTTCCACAATTTGGGGCGGATATTAAAGAAAGTTTTTCTTTACCGAAGTTTGATGAAAATTTCGATTTGGAAAAAGAAGAAATTAGCAATGCCGAACTGGCAAAAGAACTTCAGGGAAAGATCATTAATTTCAAAAATTCGATCGAAATTAAAAATTAAATCATGGCTAAAACTTCTGCAAGAATCGGTAAAGAAAAGTACAGGATGGTGATCGAAACAGACGGCCAGCACTTTGTGATGGATGAACCCATCAGTCTGGGAGGGAAAGATTTAGGGCCGGATCCCGGTGAAATGATCTCCGCTTCTTTGGCGGCATGTTCGGCAGCAACCATCAAAATGTATGCAGACAGGAAAGGCTGGGAGCTGGAAGAAGCGGTTGTGGAAGTAGATTTTAAAATGGTGGAATCCACCAAAACCATCCAATTTTCTAAAACCATTTTTTTGAAAGGGAATCTGGATGAAGAACAACGACAGAAAATACATGAAATCGCATCCAAATGTCCGATTCATCGGCTGTTGACCAATTCCGTTGAAATAAATTCTGACATGAAATAAAAACAAAAACGCTTTTGTTTGTAATGATTTGGCTAACTTTATCAATGAAATTCAAATAGTATGAAAATCGAAAGGATTAACAATGGAAATAAAGGTTTTTTCAGAGCAATGGACGATGAAGTCCAAGCCGGATTAATGACCTATAGCTGGGCAGGGGCTGACAAATTTATCATTGACCACACTGAAGTGAATCCGGATTTCGGCGGACAGGGAGTCGGAAAAAAGATGGTGATGGAAGCCGTGGATTTTGCCCGAAACAATAATTTGAAAATCATCCCACTTTGTCCTTTTGCCAAATCTGTTTTTGATAAAGTAGCTGAAATTCAGGATGTGAGAGCCTGAACTGAAATAATCGGGAAATAATTTCGTTCAGAATAGAATCCACTCAAAATTATAGGAAAAAGAGTCTCTTAAAACAGACATTTATTTTTTCTGTCGGTTCAAATTAGTATTTTTGAGAATATGAAAACAGTTTCAGCCTTTGCTTTCCTTTTAGTTTCGTTTGTTTTATCGGCTCAAAAATATTCGGAAGTCTTGCCGCCTCAGAACATCAAAACCGTTCAATTGTACAATCCGCAAACCAACGATCAAACGCCCGTGGCGCGTCTGGGTGGCGAATACTTTGTGCTGTCCTTTGATGATCTGAACGCCGGTTTTCAGGAATACAATTATAAAATCGAACACTATAACGCTGATTGGACGCCTTCCGGAATTTTCCAGTCCGAATTTCTGGACGGATATTCCTCCGACTACATACGCGATTACAGGAATTCGTTCAATACCTATCAAAATTATACCCATTATCAATTGATCATTCCCAATCAAAATGCACGATTAAAACTTGCAGGAAACTATGTGATAAAAGTTTATACCAAGGATGAAAATAATCCGATTCTCACCCGCAGATTTGCACTCTACGATGACCAGAAAGTAGTCGTAGGCATTCAGGCCGAAAGAGGAATCGGCACCGGAAATTTAAACCAAAGATTAAATGTCACCGCGAGCAGCGGACAAGTAAATCTCACGGAAACACCCGACGGAGCGACTTTATTTATCATGAAAAACGGAAATTGGGAAGATAATTTAAGCCTGAAAAGACCTTCTTTTGTGCGCAACAGCCAACTGACTTATCGCGACCAGAACCATCTTTTTGAAGGAAACAGCGAATATTTGTGGTTTGATACCAAAACACTGGAAATTCCTGCAATGAGTACGGAAAGAGTTTTCCGTCAAGACAGTTTGTATCATACAATTCTACGACCCGACTTCCAGAAATGGAACCTTGGTTACTTTGATGAACCGGATGTGAACGGAGCTTTTTATGTGCGAAATGTAAAACTTGCCGATCAGAATTTATCGGGCTCGCAAGCAGATTATACCTGGGTGCATTTTGCTTTGGACGAATTTGACGATGCCGGCGGAACCAAAGAAATTTATATCGTAGGTGCTTTTAATGATTGGCAGTTGGCGCCTGAATACCGTTTGAAAAAATCAGAAAATAACTATTGGGAAGTCGCTGTTTTATTAAAACAAGGTTATTATAATTACCAATACGCCGTTTTCGACCAAAGCACGCAAACAACCAGTTATTCCAATGTCAACGGAAGTTTCTGGCAAACCGAAAATCTTTACCAGGCTTTGTTCTACTATCGACCTTGGGGCGTGCGTTATGATGTGCTGATGGGTTATGGTGAAGTGAATACTAGGAATTAGTGTAAGGAAATCACCTTAAATTCTTAACAATTAAGAAGTCATTATTTCGTACCTTTGCACTTCAAAAATTAGTTCAAAAACAAGAAAATAAATAAGTTATGCCAAAAGGAATTTATCAAGTACCCTTTGTAGCCAACGAGGAAGTTTTGTCTTATGCGCCGGGCACACCCGAACGCGAAGAATTGCAGGCTACTTATAAAAAGATGTACAAACAGCAAATCGAAGTTCCACAATACATAGGAAGCAAAATGGTAAAAAGCGGAGATAAAAGACCTATCCATCCGCCGCATGACCATCAGCACATAGTGGGTTATTTCCACAAAGGAACGCAGCAAGATGTAAAAGATGCCATTGAGGCAGCTTTGAAAGCCAGAAAAAACTGGGCCGATATGTCCTGGGAAAACCGTGCAGCGATTTTCCTGAAAGCCGCTGATTTATTGGCCGGACCTTACCGTGCTAAAATCAATGCAGCAACCATGATTGGCCAGTCGAAAACAGCTTTTCAGGCAGAAATTGATTCCGCTTGTGAATTGATTGATTTCTTGCGTTTCAATGTAGAATTCATGACCCAAATTTATGCCGATCAACCTATTTCTTCAGAAGGCGTTTGGAACCGAGTGGAATACCGTCCGTTGGAAGGATTTACCTTCGCCATCACACCGTTTAACTTTACGGCCATTTCGGGAAATTTGCCGGCTTCAATGGCACTAATGGGAAATGTGGTAGTTTGGAAACCGTCTGATAAACAGGTTTATTCTGCACAAGTAATCATGGAAGTTTTCAGAGAAGCAGGATTGCCTGACGGTGTCATCAATATGGTTTTAACCGGAGGAGCCGAAACAGCCAAAACCGTAATCGAGCATCCTGATTTCGCAGGGTTGCATTTCACAGGTTCTACTGCAGTTTTTAAAACTTTGTGGAAGCAAATTGGCGAAAACATCGATACACATAAAACGTATCCGAGAATCGTAGGGGAAACCGGAGGAAAAGACTTCGTAGTAGCTCATAAGTCTTCTGATGCACAGGAAGTAGCAACCGCTTTGATCCGCGGAGCTTTTGAATACCAAGGGCAGAAATGTTCGGCTGCTTCAAGGGCTTATATTTCCAAATCTTTATGGCCGAAAGTCGAAAAAGAAATGAAGAAAGCACTGGAAACCATCACCATGGGTTCACCTGAAGATTTCTCCAATTTTGTTACAGCTGTCATCGACGAGAATTCATTTGATAAATGTAAAGGATATATCGACCGCGCTAAAAAATCCAAAAATGCCGAAATCATTTTTGGAGGAAAATGCGACAAAAAAGTCGGATATTTCGTGGAACCGACTGTAATTCTTGCTTCTGATCCACGGTATGAAAGTATGGTAGAAGAAATCTTCGGTCCGATTTTAACCATTTATGTATTTGAAGATAAAGATTGGGAAAAAACACTCGAATTGGTTGATTCAACTTCTGAATATGCCTTGACAGGAGCTATCTTTGCCAAAGATAGATACGTACTGAGCCAGGGAATCAAAGCATTGGAAAATGCCGCAGGGAATTTCTACATCAACGACAAACCGACCGGTGCCGTTGTGGGACAACAGCCATTTGGTGGTGCGAGAGGTTCGGGAACCAATGACAAAGCCGGTTCTGCGATGAACTTATTGCGCTGGGTTTCCGTTCGCACGGTGAAAGAAACTTTTGTGCCCGCAAAAGATTACCGTTATCCGTTTTTAGCGAAAGATTAGTAAATAATGCTATAATTTTATGTCATTCTGAACATTGGAGATGAAGATAAATTCAGTAAAGAATCTGATTACCAAAAATCTCTTTTTGTCAGAATGACATATTTTTTTAAACGATATGAGTTCCAAAACAGCCCTTCGGACTTCAATTTTTAGCATCGTCGGCAATATTTTCTTTGCGGTCGTCAAATTCATAGCCGGCGTTTTAGGAAATTCTTATGCTTTAATTGCCGATGCCATTGAATCCACAGTCGATGTTTTTTCTTCTGTGCTGGTTTGGGGCGGACTCAAATATTCCACAAGACCGCCCGATGAAAATCATCCCTATGGCCACGGCCGATTTGAGACGATTTCCACCTTTGCTGTTATTGGATTTTTGGTCGTTTCCGCTACCATAATTGCTTACGAAAGTATTCAAAATATCAAAACACCCCACGAAGGACCAAAAGTTTTCACACTTTACGTGTTGGGCGGAATCATTTTGTTCAAAGAACTTTCCTTTCAATACGTCATCCGAAAAAGCAAACAAACCAATAGTTCCTCCCTAAAAGCCGATGCTTGGCACCACCGAAGCGATGCCATTACGTCGGTGATGGCGTTTATAGGGATTTCGGTAGCGATTTTTTTAGGGGAAGGCTATGAAGCAGCCGACGATGTGGCGGCGCTTCTCGCTTCGGGAATCATCATTTTTAATGCCTACAAAATTTTCAAACCACTTCTGAGCGAGATTTCAGATGAACAGATTTACGATGATCTGATCCGTAAAATCCGCGAAATTTCACTGACCGTTCCGGGTGTAATCGACACCGAAAAATGCCACGTCCGAAAAATGGGAATGGACTATTACGTGGACCTGCATATGATTGTCGATGGAACGGTTTCCGTCATAGAAGGGCATAAAATCGCACACGACCTCAAAGATGAAATCCAACGCAGAATCCCCCAAGTTGCCGACGTATTGGTGCACACCGAACCCGATCGGGTAGAAGTGTATTAAATTTTGGGCGTGTCCCCGTTGCTCCGCAAGCTACGCACCGCGGTCGGGCTCTCGGCACTCGCTTTTCTTTTTTTGCCTTCGGAACTCAGTCAACAAAAGAAAGAGCTCAAACCTAACGAAGTGGTTCGACGAAGTCAAACAAAGCCTCCATCCCTCACGCAAATCTTTTCAGTTCATCCAAATAAAAATCCGCCTCGAAGGACGGATTCCTATTTTGCTTAATTTTTTTGTTCTCATTACTTGATACCCACTACCTGATACCAAAATCCCAACTAAAACAACTCCGGAAATTCATTTGGTTTGGCTTCCCTCATTAGCTCATAAACCTTTTCCACAATATCGTCGACCGAAGGTTTGGAGAAATAATCACCATCCGTTGCATAAGCCGGACGATGTGGTTTGGCTGTAATAGTCAAGGGTTTACTATCCAAATGGAAATAGCCGTTTTGTTCTTCCAGAATTTGTTGCAAAATGAAAGCCGAAGCACTTCCCGGAACATCTTCGTCAATCACCACCAAACGATTGGTTTTTTTCAGGCTTTCCACGATGTCATGGTTGATGTCAAAGGGCAACAGAGACTGAATGTCGATGACTTCCGCATCGATCCCCAACTGCTCCAGTTCTTTGGCAGCTTCGGTTACAATTCGCCAAGTGGAACCGTACGTAACCAAAGTTACGTCAGCACCTTCTTTGGTGATTTCAACTTCTCCGATTGGGGTTGTGAATTCACCAAGGTTTGTTGGTGTTTTTTCTTTCAATCGGTATCCGTTCAGGCTTTCCACCACTATGGCCGGTTCGTCACATTGTAACAATGTGTTGTAAAATCCGGCAGCTTTGGTTAAATCACGCGGAACAAGCACATACATTCCTCGAACGAGATTCAGAATTCCACCCATCGGGGATCCGGCATGCCAGATTCCTTCCAAACGGTGACCGCGTGTACGGATGATGACCGGCGCTTTTTGGCCTCCTTTGGTCCGGTACTGAACCGTTGCCAGATCATCTGACATCAATTGCAAAGCATATAAAACATAGTCGAGGTACTGGATTTCAGCGATTGGGCGCAATCCTCTCATCGCCATCCCGATTCCTTGTCCCAAGATGGTTGCTTCCCGAATTCCCGTATCAGCAACCTTGCTTTCGCCATATTTTTCCTGAAGTCCTTCCAGACCTTGGTTGACGTCACCGATGTTTCCGGCATCTTCACCGAAAACCAGAACATTTGGATATTTTTCAAATATTTTATCAAAATTATCTCTCAATACAACCCGTCCGTCTTCCAATTGATCAGAAAATTCGGGATTTATTTTTTCCACGTTAGCAGCACTCCATTGCGACTGACTGTACAAATGCGAAGAATAAACATCTTCTTCAATTTTCATTCGTTCGTCATACCAGTTTTTCAGTTCGGTTCTGGCAGAATTAGTTTCTCCGCGAGTCAATCGGAATGTCTTTCGTATGGCACTGTAAAAATCTTTTTTGAAGGGAGTTTGTTTGGCTTTCAGCGAATTGATTTCGGTTTCGATAAAAGATTTATTTGGACTTTCATTGGCCGTTTTTTCAAGTAATTCAACTGCTTTATTTTTTAATTCGATGATTGGATTTAAATAATCATCCCAGGCTTGTTTTTGAGCAGTTTTCACTTCTTTTTTTGCTTCGGCTTCGATAGTTTCAAGTTCTTCTGAAGTTGAAATTTTTTCATCACCGGCATCAAAATTTAAAATCCATTCTTTGAATTTGGCAATTCCGTCAAATTCCTTTTCCCAGTTCAGTCTTTCTTCCGATTTATAACGTTCGTGAGAGCCGGAAGTGGAGTGTCCCTGCGGTTGTGTGCATTCTCGTACATGGACGATGCATGGAATATGTTCTTCACGAGCCAATTTTTCGGCACGCTGATAAGCATCAATTAATGCCGGATAATCCCAGGCTTTCACGGTGATGATTTCATATCCGCGTTCTTCGTCGCGCTGAAAACCGGAAAGGAGTTCACTCAAATTGGATTTGGTACGCTGGTATTTAGCCGGAACTGAAATTCCATATCCGTCATCCCAAATTGATACGATCATCGGCACTTGCAATACACCTGCAGCGTTGATGGTTTCCCAAAAAGGACCTTCCGAAGTACTGGCGTCACCGATGGTTCCAAAAGCGATTTCGTTTCCGCTTAGTGAGAAATTATTTTCTGAATCCGCTTCCGGGTGATTTCGGTAGAATTTGGAAGCTTGAGCCAATCCAAGCAATCGCGGCATCTGACCGGAAGTAGGAGAGATGTCGGAGCTTGAATTTTTTTGTTCGGTCAATTTTTTCCAGGAACCGTCATCATTCAGCGAGCGGGTAGCAAAATGCGAAGTCATCTGACGACCGCCTGAAGCAGGTTCTTTTTCCAGATTGGTGTTGGAATATAATTGAGCAAAAAATTCTTCTATAGACAATTGACCAATGGCAAACATGAAAGTTTGATCGCGATAATATCCGGAGCGGAAGTCACCATTTTTAAAAACACGCGCCATAGCAATTTGAGGAAGTTCTTTTCCATCCCCAAAAATTCCAAATTTGGCTTTTCCTGTCAAAACTTCTCTTCTGCCCAAAAGGCTGGTTTCGCGGGACAATACGGCGATTCGGAAGTCTTCCAGTATTTGTTGCTGAAATTGTTGAAAAGATAATTTGGTCTCTGTCTGTGTCTGCATATGGAAAGTTTATCTAAATATAATTAGGAGCAAAAATACTAAAATTGAATGAAATAAATTTGAATTACAGCATTTCCCAATTTATAAATATTAAACTTTAACGGAATTGAATTTTGTTTTTAAGAAAGTTTTAATAATTTTACACTTTAAACAAAAACAATAAATAAGAGTAATTATGAAAAAAATCTATTTTTTAGCATTGTCATTAGTGATTGGCTTTTCGGCAAATGCGCAATTGACTGAAAATTTTGATAGTTATCCGTTAGGACCATATTTTGGTGGAAACTGGACAACTTGGTCTGGAGCTTCTGGTGCAGAAAATATCATCATTGCAAACGATCAAGCTTCTTCAGGAACTCAATCAGGTTACATCGGGAACGATGGGGTGCAGGATGCAATCTTAATGCTTGGAAATAAAGGTTCAGGTGTTTGGATGTATGAAATGAAATTATTTATAGAATTTGGTTTGACAGGATATTTTAACTTTCAGGAAGACCAAGACCCTGCTTCAACAGGAGGTGTTTGGGGATTGAGCTTCCACTTTAATGACCAAGTGA